>CAMNHT010000101.1 GCA_946539625.1 uncultured Clostridia bacterium
GAGGTCGTGATCGTCTGCGACCGCGGCTCGATGGACGACAAGCCCTACATGGAGCCGGAGGAGTTTGCCGCCATTTTGAAGGAGCTCGGGCAGAACGAGGTCGCGTTCCGTGATAAGTATGACGCCGTGTTTCACATGGTGACCGCGGCAAAGGGCGCGGAGGCGTTTTATACGACGGACAACAATACCGCGCGTGTCGAAACGCTCGAGGAAGCGATCGAGCTTGACGCAAAGACGCTCGCCGCGTGGGCGGGGCATCCGCATCTTCGCATCATCGACAACGCGACGGACTTCAACGATAAGCTCGTGCGGCTTCTGCGTGAAGTCATGACGGCCTTGGGCAAGCCCGCGCCGTTTGCGCACGCGAGACGGTTCCTTGTCGAAATGCCGGACCGCGCGTGGCTCGAAGCACATCCCGCGTGCCGCCGCGTCGAGATCATTCAGACGTACCTTACCGACGTGCGCGGCGAAAAGCGCCGCATCTGCATGCGCGGCAACGACGGGAGCTACATTTATTATATGACGACGCACTGCACCGGCACCGACGGCAGTCGGATCGAGACCGAAAAGCGCCTGTCGCTCGACGACTATCAGCAGCTGATGATGGAAGCGGATCCGATGTGCATGCCGATCCGCAAGACGCGCTACTGTCTCGTCGACGACGCGCACGCGTACGAGGTCGATTTCTATCCGGCATGGAAGGACAAGGCGATGCTGCAGGTCGAATTGAACGATCCGGATGCCGAGGTCACGATCCCGGAGAACTTCCGCGTGATCCGCGAGGTCACCGACGACCCGGAATACCAGAACTATGCAATGGCAAGGATCCGCTGAAACGGAGGTGCGTTCATGGAAGATATGCCGGTAAACGGTTCCGCACCTGTCCCCGCGCCCCGGCAGGTCCGCCGCGCCGCTTCGCTTTGCGCGTTTGCCGCGGTCGTATTGATCGTGATCGGGTCCGGGCTGATCCTTCTGCTGACGCTGCTGACGCGCAATATCGAAATCGGCGATCGTGCATACGCGGATCTGCAGATGCTCATCGGTACGGTCGTAACCTATCTGGTTGCGACGCCGGCTGCGTGGGCGCTGCTGCTCCGACGGATCCCGCAATCCGACATGCCGGAGACCACAGAACCGGAGCGGCTTTCGCTGCGCAGACTGTTGTTCTATTTTCCGTGCGCGTTCTTTCTGATATACGCAGGCGCTTTGATCGGAAGACTGGTCGGAGCGCTTCTCGGCGACGGGCTTTACGACGCCGTCGGCTCCGCGGGCGAAGACACGAGCCTTTGGGTTTTGATTCTGTGCACGGGGGTGATCGGCCCGGCAGCGGAGGAGCTGTTCTTCCGCAAGGCGATGATGGACCGGCTCGCGATCTGCCATCCGGTCGATGCGATCCTGTATTCTGCGCTTCTGTTTGCGCTGATTCACGGCAATCTGGCACAGTTCCTGTACGCGTTTCCGGTGGGCGTCCTGTTGGGCGTGATCTATTACCGCACGCAGAATATCCGGTATACGATCCTGCTGCATGCGGCAATCAACATAGCGGGCGGCGTGATCCCGGTGATCCTCACGACGATGAGCGACAGCCTTCCGGAAATCGGCGGTCTGCTCACGCTGATCTGGGGACTTGCGACCGTCGCGCTGTGCGTGCTCGGATTGGTTTTCCTGATCGCATACCGCAGCGCGTTTTTTCCGATCCGATCGGAAAAAGCACGGATCCGGAAACCGCTGTATTGCAACGCCGGCTTTATCGTTGCCTGCGTCGTTTTCGTCGGCATGTTTGTCATAAACGAGATCTTAGGCTGAAAAACTGCACCCGTTCAAACCCAGCGGTTTATACGGGTGCTTTTGTATACGGCAGCAGGCAGCCGGACAAACGCACGGGTCCGAAACGGTCCCGTGTTTTGCTTTATTTCTTCTTTTTCAGCAGTACGATGAGTACCGCGGTGACCGCGGCGACAACGCCGACGATCAGAAGCAGCAGAAAAAGATTTTCGCTGATGAAATCAAAAAACCACCGGCTCGGTGCTGCTATGTCTCTGAGAATACCCATCTTTATTTCCCTCTCTTTTTCTTTTTCAGCAGCACGATCAGCACGACGGTCACAACAATCACAGCCGCGACGATACCGATCAGCAGAAAAGAATGCTCTTCCAAAAAATCCACGGCCAGCTGTTCCGGCGGCAAAGCTGCGTCTCCGAAAATGCGCATGCTCATTTGTCCTCCTTTTTCTTCTTTCTGACAAGCAGCACGATCGCGACCGCGGTAACGGCGGCGACGACGCCCACGATTCCGAGGACCCACCAGATGGGCGACGGGTCGTTGATGTACTCGAACGGTTCGATCACTTCGTCTCCGAGAATATGCATCCTCACTTACCGCCTTTCTTCTTTTTGACAAGGATCACGATCACAACGGCGGTGATCGCGGCAACACCCAGAACGATCCCGAGGATCGTCCAGATGGGCGAGGGGGTGTTTACGGCAGGATCCACCGGCGGATCCCACGGCTCGACGGGAATGTCACCAAGGATACGGAACATAACGGACCTCCTTTTAAAACAAGAGTGATGTGATCAGCAAGCCGAGTCCGAAGGACGCGGCGTTTGCGGTCAGGGAAACGACAAGCGGACGCTTCGCATCGGTTGCGGATCGGTAAACAAGCCATTCCGCAGTGACGGCGGCTCCCTCCAGCACAGCAAGCGATACGGCGGGCGGGACCGCGGTATACAGACGCGTCAGCGCGTACAGCACGTTCAAAAGCGGATTTGTCAGTACGTTCGCCAGCAGAACGAAGATCAGATCGCGCCCGTGCATGTGAAAGAGCAGGCACACCGGGATCTCGATCGCTTCCGTCAGCAGAAGCGCAAGCACGAGCGACAGCGGATAGCTCATTTCGGCTCCTTCAGCCCGATCACGAGCAGCACGCCCGAAACGACGGCAAGCACACCGAAAAGTCCGTTCGATGTCGGAATTTGCAAGCCGAGAAAGAACGGTACGACACCGAGGAACAGCGCCGCGGTCAGAAGCCCGAACGCCGTGCCCTTTGCCCCGCGTAAAAGCCGCGCGGATTGAAACAGCGTCAGCGGCATCGACATATTGAACAGGAACAGTGCGCAAAGCGCGCAGACCGGATGCAGCGGGAAGAAAAGGAACAGCGCCGAGAGCCCGAGCGAAACGATCGCCGTCGGGATCGGGCGAAAGCGGTCCGCGGCGAACCCGCCCGCCGCTTTGCCGAGCGCAAGGCAAAGTACGGGAATCAGTCCCGCCCATACAGACGGCAGGCCGTTGAGCAGATCGCCGGTCGAAAACGCGGCGGTCGTGCCCATAAACGAGCGCAGCACGACGACGAAGAACAGCAGAGCAAGAAGGAAGAGCCCGCCCTTCGGCGTATCAAAGGACAGCTCCGCGTTATCGGAACCCTCTTTGCACTCCGATTTTCCGAGCAGCAGGATCGCGGCGCCGGCGCAAAGCAGGATCGCGGGCAGCAGCCACGGCAGGGAAAGCATTCCTTTTGAAAAGACGCGTCCGAAATACAACCCGATCGTGCCGGGAGAGACGAATACGCCGAGCGGACCCGCCTTCGTTTTCGAGCCGTTCAGCACCTCGATCCCGCCGCCGACGTGGAACGCGCCGTTGCCGAGCCCCGCGACGACTATGGAGAGGATCGGCACGGACCGGAGTCCGAACGCAAGCGCAATGAGCGCGCAACCGATCGCGGCAAAGAGCATGTTGCGGTTCAGTTTGTCCGCGATCACGCCCATCGGAAGCTGGCAGAGGAACGCGCAGGCGTTGTAGAGCACCATGCCGAGCCAAAGCTCACCGCCGTTCAGCACGGAGAAGAACAGCGCGGCGCAGCTCATGTCCACCGCGGCGTGTACAATTGAGAGCAGAGCCGTCTTTCGAAAAAATATGTGTTTTTCACCGATCATATGCATTGGTATCTCATCGCGCAAAAAATCAAAAATTGTTCACTGCGGCAGGGAATGTGTGTCGGATTTCCTCTTCTCCAGTATACCAAAGAACTCCGTACGCCGCAAGCTTTTTCACAAAAGCACGGATGATCGCGGCGGCGCGTCGGGATATTGAAACGGAGGCGGGTTCATGTTATAATGATCAAAAAGATAAGAGAGGAAAGCAGAGATGGCTTTTTTTGACAATCTGTTCGGAAACGGAAAGACGTTTTCGACCCGCATGCGCTATGTGGACGATTTCAGGATCGAGGAATATCAGGACGCGCGCGGAAAGCTGCGCAGAAAAGCGGTCTATACCGGTCCGTGGACCGTATTGGAGGAAACGGGCGGCAAAACGCTTGCAAAACTGATCGGAACGGCGGTTCTTGCCGCGCTGTCCGCTGCCGCGCTGTTTTATACGGTGATGCTGACGCACGCTACGAGCGGAAATCTGCTCGTCATGATCCCGCTGTACGTGGCGCTGATTCCGATGCTTTATCTGCTGATGGGCGCGTTTTCGCTGCCGTATCGTCAAAAACCGATGCGCAGGGATCAGTTTATGCACGGAATCATGCGCATGCAGCGTTCTTCGGTCGCGATCATGATCTTTATCACGATCGTCGTGATCGCAAGCTTCATCTATCGGATCAGCACAAAGGACTGGTTGTTCCGAAAAGAGGACATCCTGTTTCTGACCGGCTGTGCTGCGTCCGCGCTGCTGTGCGGAGGAGTGCTGATTCTGCTTGGCAGCCTCAACACGCGCGAACGCCCGAACGAAACGTACCAAAACCAGTAAAACCCCCACGCCGTAAGGAAAAATCGAATCGCTCCGAATGTTTGGAAAAACGCGGAAAACAGAATGATCACGCGCATTTTTATATATAATGAAGCGATGGAAAACTTCGGTTATTTTTTCGTAAAACCTTGACAATAATGTAAACACTTTGTATAATTAGTGCGTAATGTAGAGGCATGGGTATTTATACAACAGTATTAATACATAACCACTGCATCAAAACAAATAGGAGGAAAACAAAATGAAGAAGCTAGCAGCATTGTTGCTCGTCCTGCTCATGGTTATGGCTTTGGTCGCCTGCGAACCGACGACGGCACCCACACCCGAACCCGGAACAGAAGCGACAGTAGCGCCCGCAGAACCGGTAGAGACGACCGAGCCCACCGAGACGGCCGAGCCCGCCGAGACGACCGAGCCCGAAGGGCCCAAAGAGCTGTCTGCAGACACGCTCGAGTGGCAGGACGAGTTCGACGTCATGACCCTCGGCAACAAGGAATACGGCAAGGACTATCAGTCTCTGTACGAAGTCTACAGCGCAGAGCATCCGGACTTCACGATCGCTGACATCACCGAAGATGACGAAGGCTTCGCTTATGTCACCGTGAACGGCGAAGAGCACATGCTCGGTCTCGACTTCCTGACCATGGCGATGGTTTACAACACCACCCCGGCAGGCGAGTATAAGACTGAAGACGACGTCTATGCGGCATGGTGGAGACTTTACATCACCCGCTGGAACTACCTGCTCCCCGAAGTCCCGCTGTACAGCAACGAGTACTACGATCTGT
>CAMNHT010000102.1 GCA_946539625.1 uncultured Clostridia bacterium
TTGCCGCAAAGACCGGCACCGTCGGCGACGAGACCGGCAACCGCGATATCTGGCTCGCCTGCTACAATCCCGACTATGCCGCTGTCGTCTGGATGGGATTCGACGACGCGGAAAACGGGCGCTGTCTTCCGAAGGACTGCGGCGGCGGGACCTTCCCCGCCATGCTGCTGTCCGAAGTTTTTTCGGCGCTGTATCCGGACAGAAACGCACCGGATTTTGCTGTGCCGGACAGCGTCGTTTCCGTCGAGCTGGACAGGGCAACGCTCGAAAACGACCACGTCGCCGTCCTTGCGGGAAGTCTGACGCCGCAGGATCAAACCATTTCGGAATACTTCGTGCGCGGTACGGAACCGAAGACGGTCACGGAATACTGGCAGATCCCTGACCCGCCGACCGATCTTACCGTTACGCTTACAAACGACGTTGCCGAAATCGCCTTTACCCCGCCCTCCCGCTACATGTCTTACCGGCTCTACCGCGAGGACAGCGACGGTTTTTCGATCCTGCTCACAACTGTAGAAAACGCCGCCTACCCCGTTCACTTTTCCGATCCGGTCGATCAGCTGAACGGCAGCTACGCGTACTACGTCATTCCTGTCCATCCTTCGCTTCTGATCGACGGCACGCCGGTATGCGGCCGTTCAAGCGCAAAACGGATGATCTTTGTACAGCATTCGCTCACATTCTTACCCTGAAATTATATATTCTTATAAATCAATAGTTGACGAATTGACGAGTTTATATTATATTATACATGGGTAATCATTTTGTTGCCGCAAAATTGAAATGGAGAGTGAGAAAAATGGATTACAAGGCACTTGCAGCCAACGTAGAAAATCGCGAGGGGTTCGGAACGCAGGAATGGGTGTATCGCGTTCTGCGCGCAGGTATTGTAAACGGGGCATTGCCCGGCGGGATGCAGCTGAAGCAGGATGAAATCTCCGCCGCATTGAACGTCAGCCACATTCCGGTACGCGAAGCGCTCCGTCAGCTTGAAGCGCAGCATCTCGTGACGATCCACGCCAACCGCGGCGCGACGGTCACCGAGCTTTCGCGCGAAATGCTCATCAATTCTATGAAGGTCCGCGCAGCAATTTCCGTTGCGATGCTCAAAGAAGCCATCCCCCGCATGACGGAAGAAGACTTTGCCGCATTGGACGCAATTCTCGAGGAACAGCGTAAAGTAACCGATACGCTCGCTTCCGAGAATCTGAACATTCGCTTCCATGAGGTTCTGACCGCGAAAGCGAACAATCCGATCGCAGACATGCTGATGGAGATCATTCAGGCGAACATCAACCGCTATCTGCGCTCCGGCTTCTACGGAGACGCCGCGGAGCGCGAAGTGTCCGTTGTAGAACACGAAAGAATCCTTGCCGCATGCAAAGCCGGCGACGTCGACGAAGCGGTACAGCTCTTACAGTCGCACATCATGGATGCCGTCGCATTGATTCCCGAAAGCGTCCAGTAAGATTTTCAACACGCAAAAGCCGCCTTATCCGGCGGTTTTTTTGATTGCTACGGCGCGGTGAAAAATTCCCATGCAAGAACGGACAGCAACGTAAGCAGCAGCACGATCAGCGTCAGCGTCGCAAGTGCCTGCCCTGTCCGCCGTGTTTTGAAGCTGTGCATAAGATACAGAACCCCGTACGCCAGAGGAACCAACTGCATGCCGAAAAACAAAAGCATTCCTTCACTCCCTTTCCGGGTCGTGCGACAGCATGATCGTCACCGAAAACACGGCTTTCAACGATCGGTACTCTGCTTTCCAATCGCAAGCTTCCCAATCAGAAACCGTTTTGAACTGTTTTGCGCGATACCGTCCGAATCCCATTGCGTCGCTGTTGACGCTCTGCAAGGCGGAAAAGATCGCCGATAGCTCCGTTTCAAGCCGGTTTTTTAAAAAGCTCTTCAACTGATCCCGATCCGCGGAAGAATCCGCCGGTTCGAAAATGTCCGCCTCCAGAAACAGCTCTACCGTTGCTTCACCGTTTTTCAACCGGATCTTAGGTGCACGCATGCGGTAAACGGTCGCGTCCAGCATGCTGCCGTCCGCCAGCGTAAAACGTAGCTCGCCCTTTCGGAACGCGTCCGTTACCATCAGCGTCTCCATTGTATGTCTGCCGTCCAGCACACCTGCCATGCGGTCCCCGTCGAACACGGCGCTGCCCGACGTGGAGGTTTTCAGCACGCTTTCCGTAAGCAGCGAACCGCCGACATGCGGATACGCCTCGCCGCCGACAAGATCTGTTTCCGATCCGTACTCGTTTACGCCCGCATACGTGAGCATCGCGTCAAAGCGTTTGTCCGAGATCGCTTCGACGTACGTACTGTACCCGATATCCGCCGTCGTGCCGGATTCGTCGGAAAGATCCCCCACCGCCGTCTTGATCTTGCGAAGCGACGGGTCCGCTTCCGTGATCCATCCCTCGAACACGCAGCGGATCGGCGGTTTTACGACGACCGTACGCAGATTCGGCCAGAGATCCGGCTTGCCGAACGCAAAGTCAAGAAACGCTGTCTGTGCTCCGTCCTTTGCGAGGTCCTCGCCGATTGCCAGAAGCGACGCGCGGGCAAAGCTCAGCCGGCTCGGATATGCGGCGTTCAGCGTTTCACACGCTTCCGAAAACGACCGTGCTTCCGCCGTGATGACCACGTTTTCGACTTTCGTGTCCTCCGTTCCCCCGGGAACCGAAACAAGCACCGTCACGAGGTACGGCATTGTCGTTCCGCGCTCGACGCCGATGTTCAGCACGTACGCGTATTCGTCGATGTTCTTGGACTGCATGCATCCGAGAAACAGCGTGCAGCAAAGCAGGATCATGAAGATACGGCGCATGGTTTCCTCCTTTTCGGGTTCAGCAGGATCAGCGGAAACGGCACGGAAACGAGCACCCAAGCGTCGCGGTACAGCCGTTCGAGGATCGCCGCCGTCGTTTTCGAATCATAGTAAAGCACCAGGATCAGCGTGACCGCGATCCCGCTCAGGGACAACGCGACTGGACGTATATCACGTACATGAAAACTCTTTGCGAACAGCAAACTCGCCGCATACAGATAAAACGCCGAACTGAGAACTGCGCCGGACACCCACAGAAACAGCACCGCGCGGTCGAGCCGAAGTGTCGGATTTTCGGCGCGAACCTCCACGAGCATCCGGTAGAACGGTGCAGGCATATCCTTCAGCTGCGTATAGGGAAAAGTCATGGAAAGCGCAAACAGCGCAACGGCGGCCGTGAGCCCGCCTGCGATCATGCCGATGCGTCCTGCGCTTCGCATCGTCATTCGGTCCTGCGTGCCCTCGCCGACGCAAAGAAGCGCAAGAAGCGGCGCCGCCGCACGGATCTGTGCGGAGCCAGCCTGTGTAAAAATGCGAATCGGTTCGCCGAACGGGATCGGATGGATGCGGTACAGCCGATACGTCCCGATTCCCGAAAGCAGCGCGGCAACGATCGAAAGAAGCAGTATCGGCAGCAGGACTCGCGCGGTGCGCATCAGCGTCTCCGCGCCGAGCGCCGTCAGAAGAAAAAGACACGGCAGCAGATACAGGCAAGCTGTGACCTGCTTTGCATCCGTAAACACGAACTGTGTCATGGTCAAAAGGAAGCTTTCAAGCGGCTGCATGGCAGCTGTGATGAGCGCAAGGACGATCGGGATCGCAAGCAGCCGTTTGAGATGTGAGTGCCCGATCAGCGCGGACAGATCGTTTCCGCCGCGCAGGCGAAGCACCCACACCGCGCCTTCAAACAGAAGCAGCGCCTGCACGGTCGCAATGATCTGCACGAGGTACGACGCGTTGCCGTCCGCATACAGCGCGCGGCTGTCCATGCCGAAGCAGCCGCCGAAAAACGCGGCGATCAAAACCATGGCCGCCGTCTCCTGCCGCCCGAACGCGCCGATGCGAAGGTTCATGCGCGCCTCCTTTCGGGATTCATGGGATCGGTCGGTTCCCCGCGATTTCGAATGCGCGAACGGAACAGCAAATGCCCCGCATGCTTCGTAACCGGCGCAAACGGCGCAAAGAACGGTACGCCGAACGACTTTGCCGAGCACATGACCGCGGTCACGCAAAGCCCTGCGGCAGTGATCCCCAACAGGCCCGCAAGCGTTGCGGCGATGCAGAGCAGCACGCGATAATACGACGCAGCGACCTGCGCGCTGTAATCCGGGATCGCAAAGTTGCCGAGCCCTGTCAGTGCAACGATGATGAGTACGACCGTTGAGACGATGTTCGCCGAAACAGCCGCCTGACCGAGAAGCAGTCCGCCGATGATCCCGATCGCATGACCGATCGAGCCGGGCACGCGAAGTCCCGCCTCGCGCACAAGCTGAAACACCAGCAAAAGAAAGATCATCTCCATCCACAGCGGCAGGAATACCATCGCGCGGGACGCGACGACCGTTTCGAGTATCTCGCCGGAAAGCTGTCCCGGATGGTGCAGCGCAAGCGCCAAAAAGTACGCGGGTAAATACGTCGAAAGCAGCGCACCGATCATGCGGATCAATTGAACGACCGTGCCGACCGGTTGACGCAGGTCCAGATCCTCGCCGCTTGCCATAAGATCGCCGATCGTGATCGGCAGCACGCCTGCCTGCGGACAGCCCTCTGCAAGCAGAGCGATCCGTCCGTCGAGTACGGCGGACGCCGCGCGGTCCGGACGCTCCGTTTTCAGCATCTGAGGCATCGGTAGATATGTATAATCCTCAATGAGCTGCTCGACGCGCCCGACCGTCAGCCGCATATCGGTCGAGATCGAATCGAGTCGCCGCTTCACCTCGGAAAGCAGCGTCGGATTCACCGTACCGTCGAGATACGCCAGCACCAGCTTTGTGCGGTTCGTTCCGCCCGCATCGCGAAATTCGCATACGAAATCCGGCCGTTTCAAGATGCGTCGGAGAAGCGTCACGTTCGTACGGATGTTCTCTGTAAACGCCTCCTTCGGTCCCATGATCGTCATCTCGTTTTTCGGCTCGCCGACAGGTCTTGAAACGAATCCGCGCGTATCGCAGAGGATCGCATCCCCTGCGCCGTCCAGAAGGATCGCCGTACGTCCCTCCGCGATTGCCTCTATGATCGCGTCGCGTCTGTTAACGAGCTCCGTTTCGTGCATGGACAACGCGTGCTCACAAAAGTATGCCGGCAGGTCGCGGGCGCTAACGCGGCTGACATCGACACGGAACGCGGGACGCAGAATAAAGTCGGCGATCTGCTTGTCGTCCGCCATGCCGTTCATGCTGACCGCAAGCGCGTCGATCGTTCCTCCGAGCTTGAACGGACGCAGGATCACATCCGTATTGACCTCGATGTGAAACCGGGCTTTCAGCCATTCGACATTCGCGGACAGACGCTTTTGGACGGTCCCGCGTTCCGACGCCGTCTTTGCCCAACGTGATTTTGTATGCGCAAAAAAGGACGGCATCCCCTCGGGCTCCGTCTCCAGGAGTTCAAACTGCTGATACGGTCGATCAAATTGCAACAGGTTT
>CAMNHT010000103.1 GCA_946539625.1 uncultured Clostridia bacterium
AATACGAGAATAATGACGGGTACGTCGGCGCGTCGATAGGGCGGTTTGCGGGACGTATCCCGGATTCTGTTCTGCGCATCGGGAACGATACCTTCCCCGTCACCGCCAACGAAGGCAAAAATCAGCTGCACGGCGGCTTGATTGGATTTGATAAGCGTGTTTGGAGTGCATCGATCGGCGAAAATTCCGTTTCGTTTTCGATCGCCTCATCGGACGGCGAAGAGGGCTTCCCCGGCGCGTGCCTATGCTTTGCAATCTTCTCCTTATCCGATAATACGTTAACAATCGAGTATAAAGGTGTATCGGATCGCGCTACCGCATGGAATCCGACGAATCACGCCTACTGGAACCTGAACGGGCACGACGCCGGCGACGCGCGCGGACATCTTCTGGAAATTCCCGCTGAACGATACGTGCCGGTGGACGACATATGCATCCCGACGGGCGGCGAGGCGGACGTGACGGGTACGCGATTCGATTTTCGCGCGCTGCGTGAGATAGAACATACATACGATCACAGTTTCGTGCTGAACGGACATGTATTGAAACTCATCGGCAATCGCGGAATCGGCATGGAAATTCAGACAGACTGTAAAGCGGTGCAGCTTTATACTGCTGAATATCTCACCGAACGCAAAGGCAAGTCCGGCACGGTCTATCGTCCGTACGGCGCGGTTTGTCTCGAAACCGAAGGTCGACAAGTAATGCCGAATGAGCCGATCACTTCGGAGAATATCCTTTCGGTAAACGGCCTTCGATCCGTACGCAACACACAATATCGGTTTATCTTTGAGGAGGATTGAATATGGAATCCATTGATAATATGCGCAAAGAATTCGAAGCGTTGTTCGGTCATCCGGCAAAGCGCGCGTTTACTTCATGCGGACGCAGCGAGCTCATCGGCAATCATACCGACCATCAACACGGGTTGGTCCTTGCCTGCGGCGTAAATCTGTCCGCCGTTGCGCTTGCCGCAAGAAACGACCGGAACGAGATCCGGCTTGTCTCGAAGGGCTTCCCCGCCTGCTCGGTCGCAATCGATGCGCTTCTGCCCGATCCGGACGAATACGGCACGACGACTGCACTTCTGCGCGGAGTTTTAAGCGGCATCGTGCAGCGCGGCGCAAATCCGTTTGGGCTTGATATCTACGTTGTGTCCAATGTTTTTGCAGGAAGCGGATTGAGCTCGTCTGCCGCGATCGAGGTGCTGCTTGCGGGCGTTATGGAAGGGTTCTACCTCGACGGCGATCTTGACGAGATCGCGCTCGCCATGATCGGACAGCGCGCGGAGAACGTCTTTTTCGGCAAGCCCTCCGGACTGCTCGATCAGATGGCCTGCGCTTTGGGCGGCATTCAGTTCTTCGATTTCGCCGATCCCGCCGTGCCAGCTGCGGAGCGCGTCAACTTTGATTTCGGAGAAAGCGGTCATGCGCTCGTCATCATCGACTCCGGCGCAGATCACGCAAACCTGACCGACTGCTACGCCGCGATCCCGCGCGAGCTTTCCGCGATCGACGCCTTCTTCGGAGCAACGGCGCTGCGCGACGTCTCGGAAGACGATTTCTATGCCGCGCTGCCGGTCCTTCGCCGCATGTTCGGTGATCGCGCCGTGCTTCGCGCGATGCACGTCTTTGATGAAAACAAGCGCGTGCTCGAAGCCAAAGCCGCGCTGGAACGCAACGATTTCGACGCGTTCCTTGCCGCCTTGAATGCGTCCGGCGAATCGTCCTATACGATGCTGCAGAACGTGATCGCGGAAGGACACGAGAACGCGCAGGCGGTTGCATTTACGATCTGCTATGCAAAGAAGCTTCTGAACGGACGCGGCGCGGTGCGCGTGCACGGCGGCGGCTTTGCAGGGACTGTGCTTGCGATCGTACCGAACAACATGCAGGACGACTTCTGTGCCGGTATGGACCGGGTTCTCAGCCCCGGCGCGTGCCATCCGCTTTCGGTGCGTAAACGCGGCGTCTATGAGTTGCATTTCGAGGATTAACGTATGACGAATAAACGCTTCTGGGCCGCCCTTTTCGTATTCAGTCTGATCGGGCAGATTGCATGGGTCGTTGAAAATATGTATTTCAACGTCTTCATCTATCACATGTTCAACGCATCTCAGAGCGATATCGCGCTTATGGTGCAGGCAAGCGCCGTTGCTGCAACGCTGACGACACTCCTCATCGGCGCAGCTTCCGACCGAATGGGAAAGCGCAAGGCATTCATCACGGTAGGCTATCTCCTCTGGGGCGTTTCGATCCTGTGCTTTGCTGCGCTTCGTGTCGATTGGATCGCAAGTCTATTCCCCTCAGCCGCGCAAAACGCCGCGAAAGCCGCGGCGATTGGCGTGACGCTCGTGATCGTATTTGACTGTATCATGACCTTCTTTGGTTCGACCGCAAACGACGCTTGCTTCAACGCTTGGCTCACCGACAGCACGGACGAAACGAACCGCGGCAAGGCGGAAGGCGTCAATGCCATGATGCCTCTTTTGGCGATCCTCGTGGTGTTCGGCGGGACGATGTGGATCAACAAGAAGAATCCCGCGCATTGGACTACACTGTTTATCGCGATAGGCGCTATCGTACTCGTTTCCGGCGCGCTTGGCTTCTTTTTGATCGACGAATCGGCAAAGCCCGTGCCGCAGCCGGACGGATACCTCAAAACGCTTTTTTACGGTTTCCGTCCTCGTGTCATACGTAAGAACCCGGACCTTTATCTTGCATTGATCTGCTTCACGGTCTTCGGGATCTCAATCCAGGTCTTTATGCCGTATCTGATCCTTTACTACACCGAAGCTCTGCATCTCGACAATTACGTGTTGATCATGGCACCCGCGATCCTTCTTGCGGCTGTCGCAACGGCGTTTTACGGTCGCATTTACGACAAGCTCGGGTATCGGAAAACACTGATTCCCGCGCTGCTTGTGCTGCTGCTTGGTTATGCAGTTCTGTTCTTGTTCCGTAATACTGCGCTTGTATTCTTGGGCTCGCTTCTCATGATGTGCGGATACCTTTGCGGCATGGCGGTGTTCGGCGCGCGCATCCGTGATTGTACGCCCACAGGCATGGCAGGCAGGTTTCAGGGACTTCGTATCATCGCACAGGTGCTGATACCCGGCGTGATCGGTCCCGAGATCGGAAAGCTGATCCTAAAAGGTGCCGAAACGGTTCTGAACGACGACGGAACCTTTTCTTTCATACCGAACGCAAACATTTTTCTTTGGGCGGGCATCGTACTGCTTCCGATCTCGATCGTGATCGGGATCGAGCTTGCCTGTACGAACAGAAATCGGAAATATACATGATCCGCTTTTTTCATACAAAAAGACAGGCGCTGTAAACGCCTGTCTTTTATCATACTTTAATTATTCGCATCGCAGCCATGAGAACAACGAGCGCGTTTCCTCTTTCGGAGCCGCGGTTACAATCACGGAACAGATCGCCTCGGCGTTGCCGTCCTTGGTGTATATACGGATCGTGCATGTCCCCGGATACAGCGCTTTGATATACCCACGATGGTCTACTCCGGCCACACTCGGGTCGGAACTTTCGAACCGCAGTGAATCAAACGACGCGTTATACGGTTCGATCGTAACATTCAACATCACAGATTCACCTGTTTGTAATTCGAATACCGTATTCTCAAGCTCGATCGCCGTTACATTAATGACAGTCGGCGTAGGAGCTGCAGTGGGTTCCTCTGCCAAAGCTGGAATCGCCCGTGTTTCCAGCACTTTTCCGCAAGCCGTACAGCGAAGCTCTTCCTGCCCTTCCTTTCCTTTTCCGGGTTCTTTTTTAACCGTCCATTCCCCGGGTACGTGACCTGCTGCAGGTATTTTTTCGGTATAGTGATCTCCGCAGTAGATGCAGGTATATGTCGCTTCTCCATCCTTTGTGCAGGTCGGTTCCTTTGTCTCCGCTTCATAGGTATGCTGAGGGAACGTATAGTCGTCGCGATAGGTATATCCGCAGTGTTCGCACGTATATGTCGAGTAGCCCCATTCTGTACAGAGCGGCGGCGTGACGTTTATCTGATAGGACGGTGATTCACAGGTTTCCGGGTGTTCCGATTTTGCAGATGTATCGTATGTATAATCGAAATGCTCTACAGTATTATGCGTCAGATAGCAGTCATAGCCACGATTTTCGCCGAGCAGAGGCTCACAGTAAGCGCGCACTTCCGGCGCGATCTCAAAGAACCGAATCTCCGCGTCGACGCTTGAATCGCGTATGGCAAGCATCCCCTTGACAGAGAAACCTCGCCTAAGTTTGAACATACCGACCATGCCGCCGTTATGCGCGTAACCGTAAATTTCGGCATAGCCCCGCGTATATACAGTGCATTTCTTGACTTCACAATATCCGGAGGCATAGACGCCGCCGAGGAATTCCTCACACGTGATGCTTTGATTCGTATCAATAAAGGTTAACTCCGCCTCGACTGTACATTGATCCATAACACAATTTTCAGCGAAACCAACCATGCCGCCGATACCTGCGTTCTGAGACGAAATTGTCAGCGTACTCCGCGTCATAACCTCACAGTTTTTGAACGAGGAGCCGGATGCATATCCTGCGATCGCGCCTATAAAACAGTTCAGATCCGTTTTAACAGTGACCTTCGCGTTCAGAAGCCGCAGGTTCTGAATGCTTGCATCCGTAACGGTCGAAAACAGTCCGGCAAAAGAGGTCTCATAATAAACTGTATTTCCGTCGTATGTTTCCCGCGTTTCCGTACCGGGCATATCGACAGTCAGATTTCCGATCGTATGCCCTTCACCGTCCAGCGTTCCGGAAAACGGGATCGGCGTCCACGTCTCTCCCTTGAGGTCGATATCCGCAGTCAGATAATAGTCGCCGCTCGGGTTCTCTGCTATTTGCGCAAGTTCTTCGCGCGTTGAAATCCCAATACCGTTATGTTTCTTTGTCGCGACCGGAAATGACATTCCGAGCAGCAGCATGATAAGTGTGATCATGCAGATCTTTTTCATTTGTGTCCTCGCTCTCCGGCGTACCATTCAACAATCCGGCGCCGTCAGATATGATTTGAATTATACCATATTTGTGTCGACCGGTAAATATTTTCGATTATTATTAACAAAATATCAATATATTGAAAAAGGATCGCTTATATTGCGATCCCCATTCTATATATGTGATAATTAGTTGAGAGCGTCCTTCAGAGCCTTGCCTGCCTTGAACGCAGCTGCTTTGGTCGCCGCGATCTCGATCTCCTTGCCGGTTGCGGGGTTGTGGCCCTTGCGTGCCGGACGGGTCTTGGTTTCAAAGGAGCCGAAACCGACGACGGAAACCTTTTCGTCCGCCTTGAGTGCTTCGACGATGGTGGTAAAGACTGCGTTGACAGCCTTTTCTGCGTCCTTCTTGGACAGTTCGCTCTTCTCTGCAACTGCCGCGATGAGTTCAGTCTTGTTCATGATTATTCCTC
>CAMNHT010000104.1 GCA_946539625.1 uncultured Clostridia bacterium
GCAGCAGGCATTGGAGAAGTATCCGGACGGGGAGAATATCGTGTTCGACATCACCGGAAACAGCGGCGGTGCCGACACGTATTGGAGAGAAAACCTCGTTGCGCCGTTCGGAGAAGATCGACAGTGCCGTTTGCGTATGTTTTTCAAGGGCTCGCCGCAAAACCTGCAGATCATTGAGGCGTTTGACGAAGCGAAACAAACTTCGGAGGCGGAGGATGCGCCGGAGTGGGCACGCAAATACGGATTGGACCGGTATACATACCTTGATATGATGGTCGAGGGACGTGAGGCGGTTCACAGCGATGCAAAACGCTGGGTCCTGGTCGATCACGTTGTGTATTCCTCGTCCGAAATGTTCGTATGCTTCTGCAAAGCCACCGGATGGGCGACCGTAGCCGGCAAGCAAACGGGCGGGGACGGAATCGGTTTCAGCCCCGTTCTTCGGCTGCTGCCGGACTCCGGCGTGCTGTATGAGTTCAGCTGCGTAGCGGGCGAGAACCCGGACGGCACGATGAGCATTGAGGGAACCACGCCCGATATCGTCCTTGAAAAGGCAACGATTGACTGCCTTTTGGACCTGATCCGGGAAGAACAGGGACATTGAGCCGGAACACGGTATCAGAGACGGTTTTGCCGTCTCTATTTTGATCCTTTCCGCGCTTGTAATCAGAGAAACCATATGCTATACTGAAACCGAAATCAACAGGAGGGCTAATCTATGTGGAAATTCTCGGAACTACCCTATGAGCGCGTGGACGTCGATGCGTTTATCGCGGACGGATTGAAGCGGATCGATGCGTTCGAACACGCAAAGACCGCCGAGGAAGCGATCGACGCGTATTACGCAATGGACGCGGCGATGCAGAAGGTCGCGACGCAGTTCACGATCGCGCATGTCCGGCACGACGTCAACACGAAGGACGAATTCTACGACGCGGAGCAGACCTATTACGATCAGAACCTTTCGAAGACGATGGTCCTGAACGTGCGCCAGCTTCACGCAATGGTGAACCATCCGTTCCGCAAAGAGCTCGAAGCCGCGCTCGGCAAGATCATCTTCACGCAGGCGGATGCGCAGGTGAAGCTCGCTGACGAACGTCTGATCCCGGGCATGACCGAGGAACAGATGTTAAAGAGCCGGTACAGTAAGCTCACCGCGGGCTGCACGACCGAGTACATGGGAGAGACCTGCAACTTCTACGGGCTTCTGAAGTTCATGCAGAATCCGGACCGCAAGGTTCGCGAAGGCGCGTTCCGCAAGTGGGCGGAAATGTACGCGGGCATCGCCGACGAGCTCGACGATATCTATGACAGGATGGTCGCGGTCCGCACGTCGCAGGCGAAGCTGATCGGGTACGAGAACTATATCCCGTTCGCGTACCTTTCCCGCGGACGCTACGACTACACCAAGGACGACGTCGAACGCTTCCGTGAGGGCGTCAAAAAGTACGTCGTGCCCGCCGTCGCCCGCATCCATGAGCGGCAGGCAAAGCGCATCGGCGTGGAGAAGCTGCACTACTACGATGAGTCCTTCTGCTATCCGGAGGGCAACCCCATGCCGCACGGCACCGAGGAAGAGATGGTGAAAGCCGCGCAGGAGATGTACCGTGAGCTGAGCCCGGAGACCGGCGAGTTCTTCGACTTCATGGTCGAGCATCAGCTGTTCGATCTGACGTCGCGTCCCGGCAAACACATGGGCGGTTACTGCACCACGCTCACTGAGCTGAAGGCGCCGTTCATCTTCTCGAACTTTAACGGCACGTCCGCGGACGTCGACGTGCTCACGCACGAGGCGGGACACGCGTTCCAGGCGTACGTTGCGGCGCACTCGATCCGGCTTGCCGAGGTCTGGCAGGCGCCGATCGAGATCTGCGAGGTCCACTCGATGTCCATGGAGCACTTCACCTATCCGTGGATGGAGAAATTCTTCGGCGACGACGCGCCCAGATATCGCGAAGCGCATCTTTCCGCCGCTTTGGAAACGATCCCGTACCTCACGATGGTTGACGAGTTCCAGCACCGCGTCTATGCAAAGCCCGAAATGACGCGCGACGAGCGTTACGCGGTGTGGCATGAATTGGAGCAGGTCTATCTCCCGTGGCGCGACTACGACGGCGATCCGTTCCTTGAAAAAGGCGGCTTCTGGATGCAGAAGCAGCACATCTTCCTGTATCCGTTCTACTATATCGACTACGCGCTGGCGCAGATGGGCGCGTTCGACTTCTTCCTCCGCATGCGCGAAGACCGCGAACGGGCGTGGAACGACTATCTGAACCTCTGCAAGGCGGGCGGCACGGTGGGCTACTTCGACCTTCTGAAGGTCGGCAACCTCCGCAATCCTTTCGCCGAAAACACGGTCAAAGACATCGCCGAAGCGATCGAAAAACTGCTGTAAACCATCCGGAACCAAGGGGACGGGAAACCGTCTCCTTTTTTGCGTTCAAAGGGAGTTTCTTCCTATGTACCCAAAAAAGAATATATAGGAGAAAGAATACAGAGGAGAAAGATATAGCAGATCTTCTTTATAGAGAAAAAAGACATTCTTCTCTATAGAAAAAAGATCAATCAATCTATATAGATATTCTTCTCTATAGGAGAAAGATGTTCTTCTCTATAGAAGAAACATATAATTATAATAAAATACATATAGAAAACATATATTTATTGACATATATTTGAACGCTGTGGTAGAATCCCCGTGACATTCGGAAAGGATCTTATTTTGTATGGAAACCGGTAAAAAGACCCACAAGCTCGCGGTCGCGGCAATGCTTGCCGCCGTCGCCGCCGTGCTGCAGTTTATAGAGATCTCGATCCCCATCATGCCCTCGTTCGTGAAACTTGACCTATCGGATCTTCCTGCGCTTTTGGGCTCGTTTGCGCTCGGTCCCGTCTGGGGCGTCGTCATTCAGCTTGTCAAAAACCTTCTGCATCTGCCGTTCGGTACGTCGGCGGGCGTCGGAGAGCTGTGCAACTTCCTTTTGGGCGGCGTGTTCGTGTTCGCGGCGGGGCTTGTGTACCATCACCGCAAGACGCGCGGTTCTGCGCTTTGGGGGTCGATCGTAGGCGCGTTTGCCATGGCGGCGGTCTCGCTTCCGCTGAACTATTTCTTTGTCTATCCGGCGTACGTCGCGATCCTGCATTTCCCGGAGGAAGCGATCATCTCCGCGTATCAGGCGATTTTCGGCAGGATCGCGCAGTTTCCGACGGCAAATCCGCTTTTGAACTGCCTTCTGATCTTCAACGTGACGTTCACATTTGTGAAGGGGCTTCTGAACGTGGTGATCAGCTTCCTGATCTATAAGCCGTTAAGTCCGCTTCTGCACAAATAACGGCAGATTTTCGCGGATCACTTGATAATCCCATGTAAATTTGTTATACTGACTCATTGAACGATCGGAAAAGAGAATCGGCATGAACCTTTCGTACTATTCGAATTACGTGACCATCGTGGAGGAGGGGAGCCTCACCGCTGCTTCGAGAAAGCTGCGGATCGCGCAGCCCGCTTTGAGCAACCAGATCAAGGCTTTGGAAACGGCGTACGGCGCGCGGCTCTTTTATCGCGGCGCACGAAAGCTGGAGCTCACCGACGCGGGACAGATCCTTTATGGGCGGGCAAAGCGCATGCTCGCGATCGAAACGGCGGCGCGCAGCGAGATCGCGTCCGGCTTCGGCGGCACGAAGGGGACGCTCCGGATCGGCATCACGTCCTCGTTTGAAAACGAACGGCTTTTGGACGCGCTGACGGCGTTTTCCGACCGGTTTCCGGACGCGGAGGTCCGCGTATACGAGGCGGAGCTTCCGGAGCTTTTAAAACGCTTACAGAGCGGCAAGGTCGAGGCGATCTTCGTCCGACCGATCAGAAGCGACGTCGAAAACTTAGAGGTGCTGTATACGCGCCCCGATACGCTCGTCGCGGCGTACAAGCCCGGCGCGTTCTTTACGGATGAGCCGGAGCCCGAGACTTCGTTCGAACGGCTTTCCGCACTGCCGCTTTCCATGCTGGAGCGCAGCTTGCCGACGTTTATGAGCGCGTTTCGGGAAAAGGGACTGTCCCTTTCGCCGAAATACGTCAGTACGCGCATGCAGATCGCGCTCAACTGGGCACGGGTCGGCAAGGCGGTCGCACTGGCGCCGAAAAGCGCAATGGAGGAGCTCGGCTTTACCGATCTTGCGGAAAAAACCGTGAAGGACTGCGACCTCTTAGTACCTGCAATGACGATCATCACGCAGAAGCGCAAGTATCGCTCACACCTCGTCAACAACTTCCTGCTGCTGCTCTCGGAGCGGTACGGATTTGAATATACGGAACCGGTCGAAGGATCGGACAACGGAAAAGGAGACTGACATGAAACGCTTTTTATCACTTTTACTGACGGCGCTGCTGCTCGTCGCGGCGGTCGGCTGCACAAACGCGCATGCAAACGCGACCGGCTCGGCGGAGAACACGGGCAAGACCAAAGCGGAACCCGAAGTGCCCGCAACGGAAGCGCCGGCAACGGAAGAACCCAAGAATACAGAGGAGGAACCGACTGTGAACAACAACCCCATCGTAACGATCACCATGCAGGACGGCGGCGTCATGAAGCTTGAGCTTTACCCCGACGTCGCGCCGAATACCGTCAAGAACTTTATTTCCCTTGCGAACGCCGGCTTCTATGACGGGCTGATCTTCCACCGCATCATTGCAGGCTTTATGATCCAGGGCGGCTGTTTCAATGCGAAAGGCATGCCGAATGAACCGGGCTATTCGATCAAGGGCGAATTTGCGTCCAACGGCTTTGAAAACAACCTCAAGCATACACGCGGCGTGATCTCGATGGCGCGCACGATGGTTCCGGATTCCGCGGGCGCACAGTTCTTCATCATGCACAAGGACGCGCCGCATCTGGACGGTGAATACGCGGCGTTTGGTATGCTTTTAGAGGGCTTTGACGTGCTGGACAGCATTGCAACGCTCCAGACGGATCGCAATGACGTGCCGCTCGTCTTCCCCGTGATCGAGTCGATCCGCGTCGAGACCTTCGGCGTCGACTACGGCGAGCCCGAGAAGATCCAATAGCAGCCGGCGACCGGAGTCTGTTTGTGTCATTCTGAGGAGGCACGACGTGCCGACGAAGAATCTTTCGCGAGATCCTTCCCTACGCAGGTAAATCGTACGCAGGATGACATGTGTGGTTTACGATCCCAAATTATAGAATTCCCCGGAGGAAATATGCTGGTACTGGACGAATACAAAATGCAGCTCGGTGCGCTCAACGAGACGCTCGCGCTTGCACATAAGCAGATGAACGCCGACGCGCTGAAATCCGAGCTCGAAACCCTCGAAGCGCAGATGGCGGAGACCGATTTCTGGAACGACGTCGAAAACGCGAACAAGGTCACGAC
>CAMNHT010000105.1 GCA_946539625.1 uncultured Clostridia bacterium
CCCGAACAGCCGGATCTCGTGATCTCCGGAATCAACCACGGTCCGAACCTCGGCAGCGACACGCTCTATTCCGGCACCTGCGCAGGCGCGCAGGAGGCGGCGCTTTCAGGCATTCCGACAATTGCCATGTCGATCGACAAGCGGAACCCGGTGCATTTTGAGACCGCCGCTGCCGTAACGAAGTATATGATCGACGTTTCGCTCAGGCATCCGCTGCCGTTCGGCATGTTCTATAACGTCAATGTGCCCGATCTGCCGCCTGAACAGATCAAGGGCTACAAGGTGACGGGGCTTGCGCTCGTGCGTTACAACAGAACGTACGAACGGCGCGAGGATCCGATCGGGCGTCCCTATTACTGGGCGCCGCGCGGAAAGCTTCCGTGCGATCCAGATGAGGACACCGATCACGCATGGATGAAGAAGGGATATGTGACCGTCACGCCGATGGGCTTCCACAGTGAGCGGCTCGACGCGGTCGACCTTTCGGACGAATTCGGAGGCGAAGCATGAGAGTTGCGGTCATCGGCGGCGGCGCTGCCGGACAGCTTGCTGCGTTCAAGGCGGCGGAAAACGGGCATACCGTGACGATTTTTGAGCAGAACGAAAAGCTCGGAAAAAAACTGTTCATCACCGGCAAGGGACGCTGCAATGTCACGAACGCGGCGGACCGGGAGGGTTTCTTCCGGCACGTTGTGAGAAATCCGCGGTTTCTGTACAGCGCGTACGCACATTTTGACAGCGCGGCGATCATGGCACTGATCGAGGCGGCGGGCGTGCCGTTGAAGGTAGAGCGCGGACAGCGCGTGTTTCCGGCGTCCGACCGCTCGAGCGATATTCTGAAAGCGCTTGAACGGACGGTGCGGTCCTGCGGGGTCACGGTGCGGCTCAACACGCGCGTTTCCGCGATCTTAACGAACGGCGGCAAGGCGTCCGGCGTGCGCGTCGGGGAAACGGTTGAGCCGTTTGACGCGGTCATTTTGGCAACGGGCGGTCTTTCCTATCCGTCCACCGGCAGCACGGGCGACGGACTCCGGTTTGCCGCGGCGCTCGGGCATACGGTCGTACCGCCGAAGGGTTCGCTTGTCCCGTTCGAAACGGAGGAAGCGTGGTGCGCGGATCTTTCCGGGCTGACGCTGAAAAACGTCACGCTGACCGCCTATAACAATAAAGGAAAGGAAGTCTATTCCGAGCTCGGCGAGATGCTGTTCACGCACTTCGGCGTCAGCGGACCGCTGGTGCTTTCGGCGTCGGCACTTTTGGCGGAGGAGCCGGAGGATGCGCTTCTTTCGATCGACTTAAAGCCCGGACTTTCGGAAGAGCAGCTTGATGCAAGGCTTTTGCGGGATCTGACCGCAAACGCGAAAAAGACGTTCTCCGGCGCTTTATACGGACTTCTGCCGCAAAAGCTTTTGGGCGTGGTCCTCGAAACCGCCGGGATCGACGGCGCGGCGCAGGCGGGCAACTGCACGAAGGCACAGCGGAAAGCGCTCGTCGACACGCTGAAGGGGCTGAAGCTCCATGTGACCGGAACGCGTCCCATCACGGAGGCGATCGTCACGCGCGGCGGTGTTTCGGTCAAGGAGATCAATCCTTCGACCATGGAATCAAAAAAAGTCGCGAACCTGTATTTTGCGGGCGAGATGATTGATACAGACGCCTTTACGGGCGGATTCAACCTGCAGATCGCCTGGTCCACCGGCGCGCTTGCGGGCAGCAGCATTCCTACGGAGGTATAAGAATATGAAACAAAGCATCGGTATCGACGGACCCGCGGGCGCGGGCAAGAGCACGGTCGCAAAGCGTGTCGCGGCAGCGCTCGGCATCCCGTATCTCGACACAGGCGCCATGTACCGCGCGTTTGCTGTTGGGGCAAAGCGGCGCGGCGTTGATTTTCTGGACGAGGAAACACTGGCTCGGCTTGTGCACACGGCCGATGTGCAGGTCCGCTACGAGGACGGCGTGCAGCACATGCTGGTCGACGGCGAGGATGTGACCGGCGAGCTTCGCACGGAGGAGATCAGTCAGGGTGCGTCGCTCGTGAGCCGCGTGCCGGCTGTACGCGACCGTATGACGGAGCTGCAGCGTGAGGTTGCGCATGCGCAGCGCGTGATCATGGACGGACGCGACATCTGCACAAACGTACTCCCCGATACGCCGTATAAGTTTTTCGTGACGGCCTCGGCAGAGGAACGCGCAAACCGGCGGTATAAGCAGCTTCTGGAAAGCGGCGAGCCGGCCGATTACGATACAATCCTGCACGATATTATCCGCCGCGACAAACAGGACAGCGAACGCGCCTATAAGCCGCTGTACTGCGGCGCGGACACGAAACTCATAGACACAACCGATATGACGATCGAGGAAGCAGTGGAAGCAATTCTTTCGGAGGTGTGATATGCTGTATATCTTCGCCTGCATCATCTTAAAACCGATCCTGTGGCTGTACGGGCGGCCGAAGATCCATAATGCCGCCGCGCTGAAAAGCAAGGGCAAGGTGATCTACGTCAGCAACCACGTCAAAATGAGCGATCCGATCTGGATCGCTGCGATCGTGCGGCGGTGCATCCATTTCATGGCGAAGTCCACGCTGTTCTCGTCGAAGTTCATGACGACGGTCTTCCGCCTTCTTTTGTGCTTCCCGGTCAACCAGCGCACCGCGGACACGAAATCCATCCGCCACGCGTGCGAACTGCTGGAAAAAGGCAAGGCGTTCGGTGTGTTTCCGGAGGGACACCGTTCGGCAACGGGCAGCGATATGGATGCGTTTGACAAGGGCTGTGCATTCATCGCGGTGCGCGCCGACGCGCCGATCGTGCCGCTGTACATCGTACATCACGGCAGAAAGTTCGGCGATCGTCTGAAAGTCGCGGTGGGCGATCCGATCCTTCCCGCCGAAGTCAAGGCGCGCTGCCCCGGCAAGAAGCCGGTCGACGCCGTCAACGCGGCGATCACCGATTCGATGCTGACACTGAAAGCAATCGCGGAGGCGCTTTGATGCAGGTTTTGTTTGCAAAGCACAGCGGCTTCTGCTTCGGCGTTTCGCGGGCGATCGAGCTAGTGAACAAGGCGGCGGAAAGGGAAGCGCGTGTCTTCACATACGGTAAGATCATCCATAACGAAGGCGTGGTCGCGAAGCTTGAAGCGCGCGGGATCCATGCGGTCGAAACCTTGGATGCGCTTTCCACGGGAGATACGCTCGTTATTCGTGCGCACGGTGCGCCGCCGGAGGTGTTTTCGGCATGTGAAGAAAAGGGCGTGCGCATCGTCGACGCAACGTGTCCGTTCGTCAAGCGTATCCACCGCATCGTCGAGCAGGCGGTGCAAAAGCACGAGCGCGTCGCGATCCTCGGAAAACCCACGCATCCCGAGGTCGTCGGTATCAGAAGCCGGGCGGGGAAGAACGCCGTCGTACTGACAGACACGAAGGAAGCGGAAGCGACGGAACATACCGGCGCGTTGACGTTCGTTTCGCAGACGACCGCAAAGGCGGAGGTCTATGAAGCTGTTTTATCCGTCCTGCGCAAGAGATTTCCTGCGCTTTCCGCGCACTGTACCATCTGCGACACCACGCGCCGCAGGCAGGCGGAAGCGGCGATTCTCGCAAAACGGTGCACACGGATCTTCGTTCTCGGTTCGGAAATCAGCGCAAATACCTGCGCACTGCGGGATTTGTGCAAAAAAACTTGTGAAAACGTCGAAATCATCGACAATATCGGCAAAATTCCTCTTGCAAAAATAAAAGACGATGATATAATAGGGATTATCGCAGGCGCATCGACGCCAACAGCGATGATTAGGGAGGTTAAACAAGTAATGAGCGAACTCGAAAAGACGACAGTTGAAACCATCGAAGCGGAAGCTCCCGCTGAGGTTGTCGCCGAAGCCACTGAAGAAGTCGTTGCAGAAGCAGAGCAGGCAGTTGAAGAAACGGCAGCAGAAGCAGTCGAAGCGGTCGAAGAAGTGAAGGAGACCGTTGAGGGAGCACCGGCAGTCGTGGAAGAAGCAGTCGAAGCAGTTGAAGAAGCAGCGGCACCCGTTGCTGTCGAGGCAGAGGCGGAAGCCGAGCCGGAGACTTTTGAACAGGCCTTTGAAAAGACCGTGAAGCGGATCCGTCCGGGCCAGATGATCACGGGCACCGTGCTCCAGATCGTGGACGGCGAAGTATTCGTCAACATCGGTTACAAGGCCGACGGCGTGATTCCGAAGGGTGAATTCTCCGCGGATCCCGAAGTCCGTGCGGAAGACGTTGTCAAAGAGGGTGACAGCATCGACGTGGAAGTCCTTATGGTCAACGACGGCGAAGGCAATGTCCGCCTTTCCCGCAAGAGTGTCGAAGGCAGAAAGCTGATGGACGAAATGTTCACGGAAGATGTCGAAGGCAAGACCTTTGAGGCAGTGGTCAAGGAAGTCGTCAAGGGCGGCCTGATCGCCGATATCAACGGCGTACGCGCCTTCATTCCGGCTTCGCACGTTTCCACCAAATACGTTGAGAATCTCAACGACTACGTCGGCAAGACCGTCAAGGTCAAGGTCCTTGAAGCGGACAAGGCAAAGAAGCGCATCGTCGCTTCCATCAAGCAGGTCCTCATCGAGGAGGCAAAGGCAGCGAAGGCGGCCAAGTGGGACGCGCTCGTCGTAGGCGAGAAGGTCCACGGCGTCGTTCGCCGCATCACCGATTTCGGCGCGTTCGTCGACATCGGCGGTATTGACGGTCTCGTGCATGTCACCGACTGCGCATGGGGCAGAGTCAAGCATCCGAGCGACGCGCTGTCCATCGGTCAGGAGATCGATGTTCTGATCCTTCGCGTCGACCGCGAAAAGGAACAGATCGGTCTGGGCTACAAGCAGCTTCAGCCGAAGCCCTGGACCAAAGCGGCGGAGAAGTACCCCGTCGGCAGCATCGTCGAGGGTAAAGTCGTCCGTATCGTCCCGTTCGGCGCGTTCGTCGCGCTTGAGCCGACGATCGACGGTCTCATCCACATCTCTCAGGTCGGCATCCACCGCATCGAGAAGGTCGAAGACGAGATCAAGGTCGGCGACATCGTCCGCTGCAAGGTGCTCGACGTCAACGTCGAAGCAAAGCGCATCAGCCTTTCCCGCAAAGATGCTCTGATCGAGGAGAACCCCGAGATTGCGGAGCAGCTCGCGGCAGAGAAGGCGGAGCGTGACCGCGTGAACGCGGAGCGCAGAGCGCAGCGCGAGGCACAGCGTGAGCAGCAGAACAAGGAACGCGAGGAGCGCAGCGCGCGCCGCTCGCAGGACAACGGCGAACGCCGCGAATCCCGTCCGGATCGCCGCCGCCGCAACTCCGA
>CAMNHT010000106.1 GCA_946539625.1 uncultured Clostridia bacterium
AATAGATTTACAAATTATTCTAACACATCTGCGTAAAAAATGATATACTTGTTTTGGATATATTTTCGCAATTTACAAGGAGGGTGCTTTCATGCGTGTCGTGGGGATCATCGCGGAGTACAATCCGCTGCACAACGGGCACATCTATCACATGGAGGAATCCAAAAAACAGGCCGGTTCCGAGTTCTGCGTCGTCGCCATGTCCGGCAATTTCGTGCAGCGCGGCGAACCCGCCTGCACCGATAAGTTCACCCGTGCCGAATGGGCGGTCATGGGCGGCGCGGACCTCGTCGTTGAGATCCCGACCGTGTTTGCGGTTTCGAGCGCGGAGCGCTTTGCGGAAGGCGCGGTGAAAACGCTTGCCGCGACCGGCGTGGTGACCGATCTTGCCTTCGGCGTTGAGACCGACGACGTGAACGCGCTCTACCATATGGCCGACATTCTCGAGCGTGAGCCGCCGAATCTTAAAATCTATCTCATGCACCATTTAAAGCAGGGCAAGTCCTACCCGCGGGCGCAATACGATGCGCTTTCCGATTACGGCATTCCCGAGGACGAGCTGGCCATTTTGCAGGAACCGAACAACATTCTTGCCGTAGAGTATCTGAAGGCGCTGAACCGCTTTGCGCCGGAGATCCGTCCGCTGCCGATCCGCCGCATCGGAAACAAGTACAACAGCACCGTGCTGACCGGTGCGCTCTCCAGCGCGACCGCGATCCGCGAAGCGCTGAAAAACGGCGACGAATCGGTCTACGAAGCCATGCCGATGAGCGTAGGCGCCGCGATGCGGTTCGATTCGCAGTTCCCCGTTACCTTCGACCGGTTCGGCGCAATGCTTCTGTACCGTCTGCGTTCCATGACACCCGACGAGCTCAGAGCGCTTCCGGAAGTTTCCGAGGGTTTTGAACAGGTGCTTTTCCGCGCCGCACGGGAAGCGGTCGATCTCCCCTCCCTGCTTGACGCGATCAAGTCCAAGCGTTATACGCTTGCGCGGTGCAAGCGCATCCTTGTCTCCGCGCTTTTACACATCCCCGCGGGGGTGGCGGACGCGCTCGGCGGGAACATCGACAACATGTATCTGCACGTTCTTGGGCTGAAGCGCATGGGACGCGGGCTTTTGGCAGCGATGGCAAGCCATGCCGCCGCGCCGGTGATCCTTCGGCACTCCGACGTTCAGAACTGCACCGATGTTGCGCGCGCTTCGCTTGCGATCGACGCGCTTTCCACCGATCTCTATGCGTATGCGATCGGCCGCGACCTGCACCGCGATTCGCAGAGCGCCGTCACAATATAGTGTGTACGGCGGGAGTTTCTTCCTATGTACCAAAGAAATATAGAGTATAAAGATATAGGAAAAAGTCTTTTTTCTCTATAGAAAACAAATAATAAAAAGATTAAATAAATCATTCTTTCTCCTCTATAGAATAAAGTCTCTCTCCTCTATAAAAAAGATTTTATTCTCTATACAAAGCATACGGAATACAGGCAAAGCGCCCCGGGCAATTGCCCGAGACGCTGTTTTTTCATTCTGTTTTATTCGGAAAACGTGAATGCTTCCGTCCAGAACTCGTTGCCGTAGATGTCGGTGAGGCAGTAGGTCACATCGCATTCGAGATCGCCGAGATCCATATAGCCGACGCTCAGATTACCCTTCACTGTGATCTGCTTGCCGTAGATGTAGCTGTTCTCATAGCTGCCGTCCGCGTTGTAGCAGTCGAGGATGAAGTCGATCTTGTCGCCGTCATTCAGCTGAATAAAGCCCTTGGACAGCGTCGGGGTTTCGGATTCGTCATAAACGGGCTGTACGCCGGCGACATAGCCGTCCTCATGTCCCGCGATCTCGTTATCGAAGACGATGAACATATAGTATCGTTCGCCGTTTAAAAGGATCGGAACATAGCCGACCTCCGCCCAGTGTTCGCCGTCTTCAACGGACTGCATGAAATAGTAAGCGACGAGCTGTTTGTTCACGGTCATCCATGTGTTGTCGAACTTGATGCGAAGATCGCCGTCGCCGTCAAGCATGGGTTCGCCGTTCGCGTCGATCACGTCTGCGTTGTCCATACCGAGATCGACGTAGTGGTCGTCCTCTTTCGCGAACACGTTGATTCGCACAGACTTAACGAGGTCCCATTTATCTTTGCTGAGCGAAAGCACGTATTCGTCACCCTTCTCCGTCGTTTCCATATCGGCGACGGTCAGGGAGTTTTCGTCATAGTAGTCCTTATACGAAAGCGCTCTGCCGGAATCGAACCAGCTGTCCGATCCGCCGCCGAGGATGCCGCCCAAAAAGTCCATCGCTCCGCCGGAGGACGAACCGCCGTAGAACGACTGTGAACCGCCGAACAGTGAGGACATCGGATCGTTGCCGCCCGAACCGCCGAGATAGCCGCCGAGCAGCGTGGAAAGAATATCGCCCGAAGAGGACGAAGGCGTGCTGCCGTAGTCGCCGAACAGCGAACCGTACGGAGAGCTTGCCGTGCCGCCCGTCGCGATCTGTCCGCCCGCGGCCAGGCTTGCAAAGCTCTTGATGCAGCGGGAGTATTCGCTCGAAACACCGATCGTGCTGTACAGCGAAACGGCGGAATTCATGCTCTTGAAGCTTGAATACGGGAAGTAGATCGAAAGACCGTTCGAATTCTTCATCGAAACGGACGTACGGTTGTACTTCACGCAGCCCTTCAATGCGTTCGCGAACGCTTTTGATTTACTGCTGCCGATCTTCGTGGCAAAGTCGATCACGTCGATGTGATTGACCTTTGCCGAAACGCCGAACTCTCTCGCGTCGGCGCGGGCGTCGGCAACCTGCTTGTAATCCTTATCGTCGAGCATCTTCGAAATGTCCGAAGAGAACGCGTTGAATGCGTCCGGAACGGTGCCCGCAAATTCCGCAAGGTCAACGATGGACAGCGTCGTATTGCAGCCCGGATAGTTCTTTTTGCTGACGTCGGTGAAGTCGTCGATCAGCGTTTTAGAAAGCTCCACCGTACCGATCGAGGTGTTCTTCGAAAGCTTCGTAAGCCAGTTCGTATAGTACCAGCCGGTGCCGGGCTCGGATTCCTCGGATGCGATCAGATAATCGGCGTACGGTTCGGTGACGAGCGCCGTTTCAAGCGTCGCCATCAGGCATGCGTCAAAGCCGACGAAGTCGAACTTCACGCCGCCCTTCTTCAGTGCGGAATTGATTTTATCAAGGGTCATCGTGCCGCTTGCGGTCTGGTCATAACCGTAGCCGGAGATCGCGCCGCCGCCGTGGTCCCACATGATCAGCATGTAGCGGTCCGCGGGATAGTTCTTCGCGCAGAACTGGATAAAGCTCGTAAGCGTGTTCGGGTCGACCATGCTCTTTTTGCCCACGTCCTTGTCCAGTATCTGCAGTCCGCGGCTCGTCACGCGATAGCGCTGATTGGTCTTGTTCGAAATGACGGAGTTGTTCCACTTCTTTGCGCCGCCGGTCTCGACGATGACGTTGACCTTGTCGTCGTTGAGGCTGGCATGCAGCATTTCGTTGAGGTCCGCCGTCGCCATACTGTGCTCGCTTTCGAGATCGCTGCCGCACAGATAGATCATGACGGTAACGACGTCCTTGCCGCTGCCCCTGATCGTTGTATAACGATCGCGCGCCTTGTTCGATACAGTCACATCCGGCTCCGTGTAGGATGTGCTTGCGGAAACTGCCGCAGGCGCGTTGCTATCCGATGCGTCAAAGGGATCCTCGCTCGACTGGAACAGCTGTGAAAGCAGATCGGACGTATAGCCCTGCTGCACCGAGCTGTCAGGAATGACGTCACTTCCGCCGATGTCCGTGATACCGCTGTCGCCACCGGAAAGCAGATCAGTCATTGCGCAGGAGCTGCCGCCGAAGATGCAGCGGACCAGGAAGAAGACCGCCACGACAGCGAGAACGATCAAAACGATCTTCAGGCATCCGCCCGAAAGCAAGCTGCGTCCCGAACCGGTCGTACCGCCCGTACTGCTGCCTGTGCTGCCCGTGTTTCCGCCGAGATCCCCGGTCGTAAACGTCTGCTGTGTATTCTGACTCTGCGTGCTCCCGTTACCCGCTGATTGGCTCTGCTGTCCGCCGAACAGCGAAGAAAGCAGACTCCCGCTCTGTCCGCTGCCGCCCGTCGGCTTCTTCGCGCCGTACTGCGTTTTCCTGCCCTGATAGCCGTCCTTTCTTCCGGCAGGTCCGCTCGTTTCGACTGGATTGTCGTCGCGGCGATTCAGGGACGCCGTGCCGGAAATGACTTTCTTTTTGCGTTTGTTATCGTTGTTCTCCATACGGAATCCTCCCTTTGGGTACATTCACTTGCAGTTTACATTATAACATTTTTTCCGGGAAAGGAAAGAGGTTTTTGTTGAAATATCATCATTCATATATAAAAATGCCCGGGATGCGCTCCCGGGCGTCGGCTTGTCTGATGCTCACTTGCTGCCTTTTGTCTCTTTGTTTCGGTTGTCAGGAGAACCGTCCCCCTGACACCGTCTTGACAACTCCATCGGATCAAGGATGAAAAGACGAAGCAATAGCATGACTAGCAAAAATGAGCATACTACGAAACCGCCTAAACTGCTTATTACATTATACAGATAATAATCGCATTCCCATATTTCACGAAACGTAAATTTTCTTAAAAAATCGAATCCCGCAGGAGAAAGCAAAGATTCAAGTATTGGATTTAAAAATAAAGGTAAGATGTAATACCAGCGCTCTATTAAAACCCCCAAAACGATTGCGATATCAATCCATAATATAAGAATGATGATTCTGTATAGCATTTCTTTTGGAACAGGAAGGAAACTGTTTGACGGCCATGCACGGCAGCCGCCATCCCAGTTAAGGATTGCAAGGATTTGGAAAAGAGTAAAAAATACGACAATCAGTACTAACCGAGTCTTTTTTTTCATTGTCTTTTGCCTCCTTCATAATCGAATAAAAGTGATTGAATGTATTTCCGTGTATACCATGCTTCATTAATATCATTAAAATTAATCTCTATATTCCAACAATGCTCTATCAGCTCATCAGTCGTAAGATGTCAAGGGGACGGTTCTCCCGACACACCTTTTGGTATTTGTGCAAAAAAACGCCCGAAGGGAATCTCCCTTCGGGCGGTGAATCTGCTTACTTAAGCTCTGCGAAGTACTTGATGGTGCGGACCATCTGCGAGGTGTAGGAGTTCTCGTTGTCGT
>CAMNHT010000107.1 GCA_946539625.1 uncultured Clostridia bacterium
ATGGAGATCCGGATCGTATCGTATACCGCGCGCGGCGAAAAAACCGCGCGGCGCGCCGCAGACGCGCTTATTCGGCAGGGACACGCCTGCCGCACGTTCGCGCTCGAAAAGTTTTGCATGGACGGCGACGAACCGCTTATAACCTCCGCCGTCGAATGGGCAGAGGATGGCTTTCAAACTGCCGACGCACTGATCTTTGTGTGCGCCGCGGGCATTGCGGTCCGCGCGATCGCGCCGTGGGTGAGGAGCAAAACAACCGATCCCGCGGTGCTGGTGATCGACGAGAAGGGGACGTTCGTGATCCCGCTGCTGTCCGGGCATATCGGCGGGGCAAACGCGCTCGCGCTTGCGCTTTCCGACGCGCTCGGCGCGACGCCGGTCGTGACCACGGCGACCGACCTCAACGATCTGTTTGCGGTCGACGTCTTCGCAACAAAGAATCGCTTGAAAATCACGGACATGGCGCTGGCAAAGGAGATTTCCGCGGTTTTGCTCAGGGGAGAGACTGTGGGTTTTTGTTCCGATCTTCCGGTCACGGGTCCGCTTCCGAACGGACTCACGGAGGGTGAAGCGGCGCTCGGCGTGTGCGTTTCGCGCGAGGACAAAGCGCCGTTCCCGAAAACGCTCCGGCTGATCCCGAAACGCTTTGCGCTCGGCGTCGGCTGTAAAAAGGGCAAGGACGCGGACGCGCTTGAAGCGTTCGTCCGAAGGACGCTGCGCATGTGCGGCGTATCGACAGACGAGCTTTTCTGCATGGCAAGCATCGACATAAAGCACGACGAAAAGGGACTTTTGGCACTGTCGAATTCACTCGGTGTGCCGTTTTATACGTATTCGGCGGACGAGCTGAACGCGGCGCCGGGCGAATTCTCCGGTTCGGCGTTTGTGAAGGAAACGACGGGTACGGACTGCGTTTCGGAACGCGCGGCGGTAAAGGCGTCTCACGGAGAACTGATCGTAAAAAAGATCGCGAAGGACGGCATGACCTTCGCGCTTGCGGAAAACAAGGAGGGGATCTCGTTTGAATAAGCTGTATGTGGTGGGGCTCGGTCCCGGCGGAGCGGACGGCATGACGGTCCGCGCGAAGGACGCGATCGAAAAAAGCGACGTGATCGTGGGCTACACGGTATATATTGACCTGATCCGGGATTTGTTTCCGAATAAGGCGTACCTTTCGACCCCGATGCGAAAGGAGGTCGACCGCGTGCGGCTGGCGCTTTCGACCGCGGCACAAGGGCAGACCGTCGCCATGGTTTGTTCGGGCGACGCGGGCGTTTACGGCATGAGCGGGCTTTGCGAGGAGCTTCTTTCGGAATACCCCGGCGTGGAGATCGAGACCGTTCCCGGCGTGTCCGCGGTGCTTTCGGGCGCTGCGATCTTAGGCGCGCCGCTGATGCACGACTTTGCGGTCATCAGTCTAAGTGACCTTCTGACCCCGTGGGAAAAGATCGAAAAGCGGCTTCTTTCCGCGGCGGAAGCGGACTTTGTGATCTGTCTCTATAACCCCGCAAGCCACAAGCGCCGCGATTATCTCAAAAAAGCGTGCGAGCTTGTTTTGCGCTTTGCATCGCCGAAGACCGTCTGCGGAATTGCAAGGAACATCGGAAGAGACGGCGAGGAGACGCGGGTATTGACGCTCGAAGAACTCAGGGACGCCGAGGTCGACATGTTCTCGACCGTGTTTATCGGCAATTCCGAAACCAGAGTCATCAACGGAAAAATGGTGACGCCGAGAGGATATCTGTATGAATAGCATTTTGTTGTTTGCGGGCACGACTGAGGGGCGGCGGATCACCGAAGCGCTCATGGATCAGCCTGTAACGCTGACCGTCAGCGTCGCCACGGAGTACGGCGAAACGCTGATCGCGCCTGCCGAAAACGTCCGCGTGCTGTTCGGACGCAAAAACGCCGACGAGATCGAAGCGCTGATCAAAGAAACGCAGGCGCAGCTTCTGATCGACGCGACGCACCCGTATGCGGTCGAGGTCACGAAGACACTGAAAGCCGTCTGCGCATCGACCGGAACAGAATACATGCGCGTGCTGCGCGGCGCGTCGGACGCGGACGGCTGCGTGTTTGTCGACGATACCGACGCGGCGGTGCGGTATCTGAACGGCACGGAGGGGAACGTGCTCTTAACCGTCGGCAGCAAGGAGCTTGCCCGCTATACGGCGGTCAGAGACTATGAAACAAGATTGTTCGCCCGCATCCTGCCGGTGAAGGAATCGGCGGACGCGGCATTTGCGCTCGGTTTTTCGGGCAAAAACCTCATCTGCATGCAGGGACCGTTCTCCGAGGAACTGAACGAGGCGACCATTCGCGCGATCGGCGCAAGGTACCTCGTCACCAAGGATACCGGCAGCGCGGGCGGCTTTTCGGAAAAGATCGCGGCGGCAAAGGCGTGCGGCGCCGTTCCCGTTGTGATCCGCCGTCCCGAGGAGGACGGGATCAGCGAAGAGGCATGCCTTTCGCTGCTTTCAAAGCGGTTCGGATTGAAACCGAACAAGCGGATCGCGGTGATCGGCATCGGCATGGACGGTGAACGGACGCTGACAGAGGAGGCTGTTCGCGCCGTAGAGCAGGCGGAGCTTCTTATCGGCGCAAAGCGCGTGACCGACGCGCTGCAAAGTTTCAATAAGCCCGTCAGGATCGCGATCGCGCCGCAGGAGATCGAGGCGGTCCTCCGTGAGTCAGACGCGCGGCGCATCGTTGTCGCCATGTCGGGCGATACGGGCTTTTTCAGCGGCACAAAGAAGCTTCTGCCGCGCATCTTAGATCTCAGTCCCACGGTTTTGCCGGGGATTTCCTCGGTCTCGTATTTTGCCGCAAAGCTCGGCGTGCCCTATCACGACGCGGCGCTTTTATCCGCGCACGGACGCACGGTGAATCTGCCGCAAAGGGTCAGAAACAATGCCGCCGCGTTTGTGCTGGTCGGCGGCGAGCACGGGGTAAAGGATCAGCTTACATTGCTGTGCGATCACGGGCTCGGACATCTTTCCGTTGCGGTCGGGACCGATCTCGGGAGCGATTCGGAAGCGATCGAACGCGGCACGGCGGAAACGCTCAAAGAACGGGATTTTTCGCCGCTTGCGATCGTGTACATTGAAAACCCGGACGCGGCGTGCGCGGTCGTGACGCACGGGCGCCCGGACGAAGATTTTTTGCGCACCGAGGTGCCGATGACAAAGTCGGAGGTCCGCGCGGTGACGCTCAGCAAGCTGAAGCTCACAAAGGACGCGCTCTGCTGGGACGTCGGGGCTGGGACGGGCTCGGTGTCGCTTGAGATGGCGGACTGCTCTTCGGACGGATGGGTCTTTGCGATCGAGCGGAACGAATCCGCGTGCGATCTCATCGAGCAGAACAAGCGGCATCTCGGCGTGATGAACGTCACGGTCGTGCAGGGCAGCGCGCCGGAAGTGTTAACAGACCTTCCCGCGCCCACGCACGTCTTTATCGGCGGCAGCGGCGGAAACCTCAGGACGATCATCGAAGCGGCGCTTTCGAAGAATCCCCGCGTGCGCATCGTTTTGAACACGGTGACGGCGGAGACCTTTGCGGAGGCGACGGCGGTGATCCGCGATCTGCGGTTACTAAATGAGGAGATCGTCGAGCTGAACGTGTCCCGCGGGCGGAAGGTCGGCGGGTATCACCTCATGACCGCGCAGAATCCGGTCTATATCATTTCGTGCGAAGGGGGCGGGGAGGATGCATAGTCCGCGTGTACTGTTTGCGGCGCCTGCTTCCGGCAGCGGCAAGACGACGATCGTGTGCGGCGTGCTGCGCGCGCTCAAAAACCGCGGCAAAGCGGTTTCTGCATTCAAGTGCGGACCGGACTACATCGACCCGCTGTTTCACGAGCGCGTTGTCGGCGTGAAAAGCGGCACATTGGACCTGTTCTTCTCCGGGGAGGAAACGCTGCGCCGCCTGTATGCGCAAAACGCCGAGGGCTCCGACTGCGCCGTGATCGAAGGCGTGATGGGCTATTACGACGGACTGAGTGCCGCAAGCGACGAGGCAAGCAGCTTTTCCGTCGCAAAGGCGCTCGACGCGCCGGTCGTGCTGATCATCGACAGCCGCGGGCAGAGCTTATCCGCGCTCGCGGCGCTGAAGGGTTTTTTGGAATTCCGTCCCGACAGCGGGATCAAGGGCGTGATCTTCAACCGCATGAGCGAGCATGTCTATTCCGCGCTGAAGCCAGCGGTAAAGGAAATGGGCGTCGTGCCGGTAGGCTTCGTTCCGAAGTCCGACGCGCTGACGCTCGAAAGCAGGCACCTGGGGCTTGTCACGCCAAACGAGATCAGCGATCTTTCCGAAAAACTCGACACGCTTGCCGCGCTTTTAGAACAGACGCTCGATTTCGATGCGCTCGATACGCTGATGCAGGCCGCGCCGGCGCTTTCCGTGCCGGAAGTGCCGAAGATCCCCGCCATGCCGAAGACCGTGATCGCGGTTGCAAGGGACGAGGCATTCTGCTTTCTGTACCGCGACAACCTCGCGCTCTTGCGGCGGTTCGGTGCCGAGCTTCGCTTCTTTTCACCGCTTGCCGATACGGCGCTTCCCGAAGGCACGCAGGGACTGCTCCTGCCCGGCGGGTACCCGGAGCTTTACGCAAAGCAGCTTTCCGAAAACGCCGCGATGCGAAACGCGATCAAAGACGCGATCGGGCGCGGCATGCCCTGTCTTGCCGAGTGCGGCGGGTTTCTGTATCTTCATGATACGCTGTCCGACATGGACGGCAACCCGTACCCGGTGTGCGGCGTGATCCGCGCGGACGCGGTGCGCACGCAAAAGCTTTCCCGCTTCGGCTATATCACGCTTTCGGTAGGGGAGGACACGGCGTTTTTCAAAGCGGGCGAAGCGATCCGGGCGCACGAGTTCCACTATTTCGAAAGCACGGACCCCGGCGCGGCGTGTTCCGCCGTAAAGCCCAACGGACGGGAATGGGCGTGCATGCACGCAAAGGGCAATCTTTTGGCGGGCTTTCCGCATCTCTTCTATGAATCGAACCCGAAGCCGATCGAGCGCTTTTTAAGGCGCGCGGCAAAGGAGGTATAAATGGCAAACGCGATCATGATCCAGGGCACAATGTCCAACGCGGGCAAAAGCCTGATCGCCGCGGGGCTCTGCCGCGTGTTCCGTCAGGACGGGTACCGGGTCGCGCCGTTCAAGGCGCAGAACATGGCGCTGAA
>CAMNHT010000108.1 GCA_946539625.1 uncultured Clostridia bacterium
CCGCCGAAGGAAGTTCCGACCGTCGCCATGCCGAACGGCACAACGTAGTTCTCGCCGAGCTGTGTCATCGCGTACGACGTACGGTTGACCGTGTAGATGTAGCTTGTGGAAAGGTCGTTCGTCGCCGCATACAGATCGGAGGTGCTCGCCATCATCGCGCTCGTTGCATAAACGCCCGTGCCGGTGTTGTGGCGCTTCGTCCAATTCGGGAGGTTATTGGTGTTGAAGTAGGAGAAGAATACTTCGCCCTCTTCGTCCCAGATCGCTGCGCTCAGTTCCTTATTGATTGCAACGACAGTGACCGTGCACTCGCCGTACTTGGTGTTGTCCGCATCCGACGTTGCGCGAATCGTCGCGGTACCAGCCGCAACGCCCGTAACGGTGCCGAACTCGTCGACCGTCGCAATGCCTTCGTTGCTCGAGGACCAGGTGACCGTGCGCGGGCTTGCCGTCAGCGGCATGACCTTCGCGGTCAGATTTGCCGTGTCGCCCTTGTAGAGTTCAACTGCCTCCGGTGTGACCGTAACAGTGGATACGCTGTACGGATCGACCTCGTAGCTGATCGTGGTCTTGACGTAGATGTAGATCTTGTTGTTGGTTGCAGTACCCAGGCTGAAACCGTTGTTGTACCGCATGTATGTTGCTCTGTCCGTAAAGCCGAGCCGACTGTTCGCGCCGTCATACTCCCACGTGTTGTACGAGTTGGTCGTGCTGACCTGAAGCGTCGTGCCGGTTCTGCTGTTCCTGCGGAGATAATTGCTGCCGTTCATCAGCTTGATACCGGTGGACGAGGTCCAGACGCCGGTGGTCGGAACATCCGCGCTCTCGATGTACGGCTGGTTGCCTGTGCCGCTTTCGCCCGCCTTGACCGTGACCGTGGTCGCGCCGATTGTGTTGCTGTATGCACCTGCCGTGTAGCTCAGGACATGACCCGTGCCTGCCGTGTTGACCTCGGAAATGAGGTAATCATGCCCTGCTTCCAGCGTATTCGTCAGAACGTAGACCGTCTTTTCAACAAGGGTATTGTTGTTGACCTTGACTGCGAACGCCGCCTCGTTGCCTGCGTAGTCGCCGACGAATGCTGCAACATAGCCCTGCGCGTTTGCAATCGCGTCGGATGCGTCAAGTTCAACGGTGTACTCATTCGTGCCCGGTGCAGCTTCCGCATACTTCACGGTGCCGTCCAGAGACAGAACGCCGATGTACGCGATGTTCTCATTGTCGCGTGCGGAGATGGAAAGTTTGTTCGTCGTTGTATCCAGTACCGGCTGACCCACGATTTCCGGCGCGGTGTTGTCGACCGTAAAGTCAAAGCCCACGAACGCGCCCTTGCCGAGCACGTTGCTCGTCAGGATCGTCCCGAATCTCGCATCGTTGAGGATGCCCGCAGCCGCGTCGGTCATGTCGCCGCTGACCTTCATGCAGTTATACTCGGGGATCGCATAGAAACCGACGCGTACGCGATCGCCTTCGCTGATGCCGTTGTAGTCCTTCAGCGCCTTGTTGACCGAGTAGATCTTGGTCATCGTGTTCTGCCATGTCTGGCCGTTCACATAGAACCAGAGACCTTCGACTTCCTGGCCGAGAACCGTTGAGTAGACGATATCGGTCACGTTGCCGTTTTCATCGACCTTCGTGACTGCAAAGCCCGTGCCGCCCGCATTGCGGATCATGTTATACGCGATATCCTTGATAATGGAATCGTCGCGGATTGCAAGACGCGCTTCGGGGAATTCATCCTCCACCATATACGGGTTGCCGGAGAACTTCACAAGCGTACCCTCGGTGGAGATGCGCATATAGTTCGTGCCCTCCGCCGTGTTGCCGGAGTAGTTCAGCTGTTCGTTTCCGTACAGGGCTTCGGTGTAGGAGTTGGTGTCGAACATCGACGGATCCGTGAAGCTGCCGTAGTAGCCGAGGATCGGGATCGTGTGTTCGTGGCTCAGGTCTTCATCCTCGTCCGTGACCGTGATGCAGTCAACGTAGGTGTAGCCTTCGAGCCATGCGCCGCCCTCTTTTTCGAGCGCAGCTCTCTGTTCTGCAGTCAGATTGATGTGAACCGTGACCTGTGCCTTGTCGTGCGGACCCACAACGTAGCCATCAATCGCGCCGCCCGCCGTCCAGTTGAGGAGCAGCTGCGCGTCGAGCGAAGTGATCATCTCGTCGCCGTCCATGTCCGCAACGTCAAAGTCGTAGGCAGGATCATCAACTTCGAGTTCGCCGCTGACGAGGTCGAGGATCGCCTGCGCGTCGTCATCGTCGGTGTCGCCGTCTTTGTCGACGTCGTGACCTTCGGTGCTGACCGCCTCGCCGTCCCACTCATAGGTGTCGCCGCCCAGAGGCAGGGTCGCCGTCTTGTGGGAGAGGGTGTCGCCCTGAACTGCCTGCGTGAACAGGATGGTACCGAGCTCATACTCCAGCGTTTCGTCGGAGAGGTTATAGATGGTGAACTTATAGGTATATTCGCCTGCCTTCTCGGGATCGTCGCCGAGCTCAACCTTGACCTTGCCGTCTGTTGCAGCGTTCGTATCGGAGGTGAGATAGGCTTCGTCCATCATGATGACAGACTTCGCTTCGATCGCCTTAGAAACTTCAACAAGACCTGCGCCCTGCTGGAGGATTGAAACGAATGCGTTGCTGTTGATCATCGGCGTTGCCGTACTCATCAGCAAGCTGTTTGCGATCGCGCGGAGGTTGTACGCGCTCATCAGGTCTTCGTTGTCCGGCGTGACCTCTTTGAGGTACTGCATCAAAACCGCCGAAAGACCGGTGATGTGCGGCGCCGCCATGGACGTACCGGAATAGCTGATGTACTGATCCGTACCGCTGCCGGAATCGCTCGAGGAGGTACCGTTGATGGAGTAGATATCGCCGCCCGGTGCGGTGATTTCCGGCTTCATGAGGAGAGAGCCCGGAACGCCCCAGGAGCTGAAGTCTGTGACTTCTGCTTCTTCACGCGGCGCAACGGTGGAAACCTCGGTCGTGGTGACCTGGACGCTGCCGGTATAGTAGGTGATATCGCCCGCTGTTGCGGAGGTGCTGGCCGCCTTCAGTGCGGTCGCATCCTTCAGCGTCATGCCGACAAACGGGAACGTGCCGGTGAAGTCGGTCAGATCCATATGGATTACGCCGTCTGCATTGTTCGCAATGATCAACGCCTTCGGGCTGTAGGACTTCGCGTTTTCACCTTTCTGAACAAAAGACAGGTCGCCGCGATTGACGATCACGATCTTGCCGGAAAGCGAGACCGCGCTGTTGACCGTCTGATAATCCGCCGCTTCGCCGGGCGCGTCGATATAAACATAGCTGTACGTTCCCGCGATGGTGGTCATGGCAGGATTCGTATACGCATTGCCGTCGCTGCTCTCGGTATCCTCCGTATAGAAGACCTGCTGGCTGCCGTTGAATACGAGCGGCGTGCCGGTCGTCTTCGTATTCTGCGCTGCCGCAACGCCCATGCTGTGGACGTAGGAGCCCGGAGAACCGCCGGTGTGGAAGCTCGCATCCTCTGCATAGAGCTTATGCGACGTGAAGCTGTCGGCGGAATACGAGTTGCCCGCGGAGATCGACAGGACCATGTGGTTGTTGGTCGTGTTGCCGACGAGGCCGTTCAGGATCGCCTGATAGGACGAGCTTGCGTAGGTGTAGCCGGGCGCGCCGGAACCGAGCGACAGGTTCGCCGCATCCGCGCCGAGCACGATCGCGTCTTCGATCGCCGCAAAGTAGTCGGAATCGTACGCGCCGCCGTTGGTGCCGAAGACCTTCATGACGAGGATCTGCGCGTCAGGCGCCATACCGACCGCTCCGACCGTCTCCGCCGCGTCGACGTAGTTCGAGCCGTTCTTGATGAAACGGTTTGCCGCCGCGATACCGGCAACATGCGAACCGTGGTTACTGCCGCTGTCCTGATGGTCGACTCTCGTATCGTTGTCAACGTAGTTGTACGCGTACGGGATCTTGGCGTTCAGATAGTTGTGTGAACCGGATTTGAGCATGCTGGTGGAAATTCCGTTCAGCTCCTGCTGCGTCATCAGGTTTACCGTCTTTCCACCTGCTACGACTTCGTCAATCGCATGCTGGAAGGCGTCCGCATTCACGCTCTGGTGCGCGGTGTCAAGACCTGTATCGATGATCGCAACGCGGCTGCCAGCGCCGGTGAAGCCGAGCTCGTACCACGCATTCGTCGCGCCGACCATGTTTTCGCTGGTGTTCGCGGTGTTCGGATCTGCCTCGACCGCTTTCGGTGCTTCGTACTGTGTTTCCAGCTCGACGGACTTGACGCCGTCCATGCCGCGGATCAAAGCGACATCCTTATAGGGGATCTCGACAGAGATCGCGTTCGTGAGAATCGTCAGGTTCCATTTGACCGTCAGAGAATGACCGAGTTTCTCCTCGATCTTCGTCTGCATGGCCGCCTGTTCTCTCAGGAGCTTGTTGACGTACGCAACAGCGCTGCCGTTGTTTGCAATGCCCTGCGTATCATAGCCCTGATCAACGGTGGATTTGCCGTCCAGGAAGATGGTCGCTCGGACGATCTTGTTGAGATCCGTGATTTCGAGCTCTGCAGGATCGAAACCGTCGTCCTCTTCTTCGTCTACCTCGCCCAGCTTATGGACGTGCAGTTTTGCGGGATCCATTTCCTCCATCTCAAGAGCAATGCTCTCGGACGGCGTTTCGGATTCCGTCTGATCGGTCGTGCCTTCGGCGATCGCGCTCGAAATGCCGGTCGTGATCGGCATTGTGAGCAGCATGAAAACTGCCACCAGCACGGAAAGAAGTCTCTTCATTTTAGACATCCTTCGTTTGCTTCCCCTTTCTTTATTTGACTTCTCATGTGCGTTCCGACGTGTCCGTCGCAGACTTACCCATCGAATCGCACTTATGTATTGTCGACTATAATTTTACCGCAGCATTAAACATTTTGCAAGAAAAAAATGTAGGTTTGTCTGAATTTTTATTGATTCAATCTGTATAGACATTCCATACGCGTCGGGTTGCATATAACATGTAATAAATACGAAAATGCGACCGTAAACCGGTCGCATTTTGTGTTGCATTCAGCTATTTTGTGTTTCGCCCGGATCAGATTCAGGGTCTCAGCGCTTTCGCCGCCATCGCGTAACGATAGATCGCAACCGCCGCGTTGATCGCTTTTTCATTGCCCGCGTACGCCGTCATCA
>CAMNHT010000109.1 GCA_946539625.1 uncultured Clostridia bacterium
GAACCGAGGATCATGTTGCCGCAGGTCGCGAGCTCTTCACGCGCGTAGGAATGAATGACACTCTGGTTTGCCGGGACGTAGATGCCGCCGTATTTCTTTGCCGCCGAAAGCCCGAATACGTGATCGTCCTCGTTGATCGTGCCGCCGACCGCGCAAAGCGAGTTGTGGCAGTTGGTCATGGCGTACGGGATCGGGAATTCTTTAAGTCCGCTGGCACGTGCCGTCTGAATGATGCCGACGTAGGTGATGTCGTGCGAAACGAGCGCGTCGAAGCGAATGTGCATGACGCCGCCCTCGTCCGACACGGAGTGCGCTTCCATGATCTGGTAAGCGATCGTGCGCCGACGTGCTTCCGCCTTATCGACGCCTTCCGGCGCCGGAACCGGCGCGCCGTTTTGCCACAGCATGCCCTGTGCGTGATACTGGATCATCGTTTTTGTTTCCTCCCATATGATTTTTGAACTCTTTGTGCGGCATGCGGGTCCATGCCGCCTCTGCCTTTGATTATAAAAGCATTATTGTATAATTTCAAATATATTTTTTATAATTTTTCATAGAGATTCTCTATCGTTCGCATTTTTCTCTTGCATTTCGGTCCCTGCGTCTGCTATACTGAAAAAAAACGGGAAAACGGCGGGAAATTCCGCGTTTTCGCGTAATTTACACAAAGAAAACGGCGTTTTTTCGCCGCAGACCGGAGGCAGATTTGGATATTTCGCTGTTCTATACGCCGCTTTCCAAAAGGATGGAAGCCCGTTATAAAGATTTTCTATTCTCGGCGGGACTCAGAGACGAAGGAGATGCAGACGTGATCGCGCTCATGACGGACGACGATTTCAACGTCGTCGCCTGCGGTGCGCGTGCGGGGCACACGCTGAAACAGTTTGCCGTCTCCCCCGATCTTGAGGGTGAAGGCGCGTTTGCGACGGTGCTTTCGGAGCTTCTCTCTGAGGCCGCACGCGCGGGGCAGCGGCGGCTTTTCGTCTGCACGAAGCCGAAAAACGAAGCTATGTTCCGTTCGCTCGGCTTTTATCCGATCACGGAGACAAAGGATGCCGTGCTGATGGAGGACCGCAGGGACGGTTTCTCCGGGTGGCTGGACTCGATGCCGCGCTATGAAGGCACTTGCGGCGCGATCGTGGTCAACGGCGACCCGTTTACGCGCGGGCATCTGCACCTGATCGAATACGCCGCAAAGCACTGCGATGCCTTATACGTCTTCTCCGTCTCGGAGCCCGGCTCGATGTTTTCGCCCGACGAGCGGTATGAGATGCTGAAAGCGGGCACGGCGCATATCGAAAACTGTCACGTTCTGCATACGGACGAATACCTCGTCTCGCGCGAGACCTTTCCCGCCTACTTCATCCGCGACGAGGAGCACGCCGACCGGGTCAAGGCGGACCTCGATATCGAACTGTTCCGAAAAAGGATCGCTCCGGCGCTCAACATCACGAAGCGCTTTGTGGGCGAGGAGCCGTTTTCGCCGACGACGCGCGCCTATAACGAGCGCATGAAGGAGCTTTTGCCCGAATGCGGCATTGAACTCATTGAGATCCCCCGCCTTCAGTCCATCAGCGCAAGCCGCGTGCGCGCGCTGATCCGCGAAGGGAAGCCCGAAGAAACCAGAGACCTGGTCCCCGAAACGACCTATGCAGCCATCCTCCGTTACGTTAGCCGAAATGCTTGACGCGCGCGAACGCCGCGCGAACGCGCAATCCGCCCTGCTTCAAACGGCGGACGCTTCGTGCTGCCTCGTGTCGCTTTCTCTGAATATCGCGGGCGACGTGAAGCGCACCGCAAAGACGCGGCTTTTATTCGACCGCGGTTTGGACCTCCTCGATCGGCTCGGATACGACGAAATCGAGCGCCGCGTCGTCGACGCGAACACCGGCACGGAAGCGCTGCTGCTTCTCCGCGCGGACGCGGCGGAAGTGAAAGCCGCCTGTGAACGCATCGAGGACGCCTTCCCCGCCGCAAGGCTCTATGATTTCGACGTGCTGAACGCAAACGGCGAAAAGCTGAGCAGAACCATACCGCGCCGATGCCTCATCTGCGGCGGTCCCGCGGCGGACTGCGCGCGAAGCCGCGCGCACGGGCTCGACGCGATCAAAGCGGCGACGGACGCGCTTCTCAATGACTTTTGCGCCGATACGCTTTCCCTCTCTGCGCACTTTGCGCTCGAACGCGAGCTCAGAACGACCCCGAAACCGGGACTGGTCGACCGGAACAACAACGGCGCACATACGGATATGGATGTACCGCTGTTTTTGAAAAGCGCGGCGTCGCTCGTGCCGTACTTCAAAACCTCGGTGCTGCTGGGTCTCAATGACGCCGGGATGGAACCGCTGAAAAAAGCGGGACTTGAAGCCGAGCGCGCAATGTTTTGTGCAACAAACGGCGTCAACACGCACAAGGGCATGATCTATTCGATGGGGCTGCTGCTGTACGGCATGGGCAATGCGCTTTCCTTCGGCGGCGACGCGGTCGAACACGCGTCGGCGCTCGCGCGCTCCGACGCAAACGAACGGCTTTTACACGCAAAAGCGGAACGCGATACGAACGGCGCGAAGGTCTATTGTGATCACGGCGCGCGCGGCGCGGTCGGCGAAGCGGCAGACGGATTCTTTCATGCGCAGTACTGCGCGGACCGGCTCCTTGCGCATAAAGATTCCGAAAACCCCGGCGCATCGGCGTTGCTCGATGTGATGATCGTTTTGAACGACACGAATCTTCTGCACCGCGGCGGCGAAGAAGGGCTGAGGTTTGTGCAGGACCGCGCAAAGGCAATCGCATTTCTGCCGGAATCCGAACGGATCGCTGCGTTGGAATCGCTCGACCGGGAAATGATCGCGAAAAACCTTTCCCCGGGCGGAAGCGCGGACGTGCTCGCTTTGGGATACCTTCTTGACGCGTGGCGCACGCTCTCCGCGCATCTTTGGGAGGCGGCGGTATGACGCTTCAGCAGCTTCGGTATTTTTGTGTGACCGCGGAGGTTCTGCACTATACGCGCGCGGCGGCGCTGCTCTATATCTCGCAGCCGAGCTTATCCTATGCGCTTTCGAAGCTTGAAAAGGAGCTCGGCATGCCGCTCTTTGAAAAGCAGGGCAAACAGATCGCGCTGACCAAGTACGGCGCGGAGTTTCTGCCGTACGCAAAGCGCGCGCTCTCCGAGCTCAGTAAGGGGCAGGAGCGATTGAAGGAGCTCAAAACGCCGGGCGTCGGAATCATCAATCTCGGCTATATCTATTCCGTCAGCTTTTCGGTGCTGCCGTCGTTTGTCGACCGGTTCTATGCGCATCTCGGCAGTCGGCAGACTGCGTTTCGCTTCCATCAGGGTATGGCAGGCGGGCTCATCGAGCAGCTTCTGAACAGTTCTTTAGACCTTCTTATTGCGGGCAAACCGGAGATCGACTCGATCGAATACCTGCCCGTTGCAAAGCAGGAGCTGTACCTTGCCGTGCCGGCGAAGCATCGACTTTCCGATCGCGCGTCGGTCACGCTTTCGGACGTTTCCGAAGAACAATTCATTTCGATCTCGCATGAGGCGGTCATCTACCGCGAGCTTGCCGACAAATTCAAAAAGGCGTCGTTCTCGCCGAATATTGTCTTTGAAGCGGACGAATACAGCTCGATCGCCGCGTCCGTCACCACCGGCGCGGGCGTTGCGATCATGCCGAAACTTCCGATCCTCGACACGTTCAATCTCAAACTCATCCCCTTTTCCGATGTACCGATGACCCGCGAGATCTGTCTTCTCAGATACCGTCTGCACACGATGTCCCCTGCCGTGCAGAGCGTATGGGACTTTGCGAAGCTCGTTTCGGAACGCTATCTCAAAGAGGCGGAATGACAGCAGCCGCCCTCGGCATTTCTGACAGTACTGCGAACGTTTTGTACGGAATTGTCAATTTTCTCTGAACTCTTTCCGTTTGCCTTGCAATATATACGCTGTTCCACTACAATATAGATTGAAAAAATGTGATCCGGATTCGGATCGGAGGTACTGAAATGAAACTGTTCCGAGCCCTTTTCGCTCTTATCCTCGTATTGCTGCTCGCCGCATGCGGCGAGCCTGCCGCCGCGCCGCAGACCGAAGCGACCGCCGCGCCGCAGGAAGCGGACCCCGCGCCTGTTGAAGAATCGGACGTGGTCGTGATCGCAACGCCGGAACCCACGGAGGTCCCGACGCTCCCGCCGACGGAAGAGCCAACGCCGACGCCCGAACCCACGGAAGAGCCCACGCCGACGCCCGAACCCACCCGCGCCCCGCGGGAGGGCGATATCGCCGTCAATTTCCCGAACTATGATACCGGCGTTGACGCGGATTACAGCTACCAGAGCGACGAGCTCAGGATCGCGATCACGGTGCACGAGGAAAATCTGCGCGATGAAAAGCAGAACCGGGATCTTGCCGAAACCTATTACGTTGCGGATATCTGGGTCCGGAACATCAACTCGATGCACCCGCTGTACGGAAAGGGCGAATTCGCCACAAGATCCGAGTACGGTCTGGATATGGCGGTCCGCGAGAACGCGGTTCTTGCGATCAACGGCAGCTACAATCAGGGGCTGATCCTGAACAACGGCAAGGTCCTGCAGGGGCTCCGCGCAAACAAGGGCTGGAACTCCGGCGCAGTCGGTCTCATCTATCGGGACGGCTCCTTGAAAACGTTCTATCTCAAGACCGAATCCTTCGATATCAAAAAGGAGATTGAAAACGGCGCGGTATACGGATGGCAGTTCGGTCCGATCATCATCCGGGACGGTGAACAGGGTCCCGGCGCAGTGAGCTATTCCAACATGGGATACAAGGCGCGCAACATCCTCGGCTATTACGAACCCGGCCATTACGTCGTGGTCTACTGCGACAATCAGCATAAAAACGCCAACGGCATGGACGGACAGATGATGGTCAACCTGATGAAGTCGCTCGGCGTCAAAGAAGCGTTCAATCTGGACGGCGGCACGAGCGCGGTGCTGGTCTTTATGGGCGAGGTCATCAACCAGCCCCTCACGGAAAAGAAGGGCGATACGACCCTGTACGGCAGACCGCTTCTCGATATGTTCGGCTTCGGCGAATACGACGAGGCAACCGGCGCCTTTGCGGATCTTTCCACGCTGACCGCGTCGAAGTTCCTCGGGAA
>CAMNHT010000110.1 GCA_946539625.1 uncultured Clostridia bacterium
CGATCTCCGGCAACGCGTCCGTTGTGACCATCCTCTGCACCGCGATCCTGGCGATCGTCATCAGCTTTGTCGGACCGTTCGCAACGTTCCTTGCAACGATCCCCGCGTGCGTCATGGGCGGTGTCTGCATCGCACTGTACGGCTTCATTGCGGTATCCGGTCTTAAGATGATTCAGAAGGTCGATCTCAACAACAACCGTAACCTGTTCGTCGTCTCTGTCATCCTCATCGCAGGCGTCGGCGGGCTCGCAGTCAAGTTCGGTGCAGTTGAACTGACCGAAGTTGCATGTGCGCTGATCCTCGGCATTCTCACGAACCTGATCCTCGGCGGCATGAGCAAGAAGAACGACGAAGCAGCCGAAGAGAACCCCGAAGAAACCGAAGAATAATCCAAACCGACCAAAAGCCCGCTCCGCGTGAGCGGGCTTTTTGCGTGAAATCCGTGTCATTCTGAGGAACGATGGTACGCGCGGAAAGCGCGCGATCTACCTCTGCAACGGAGTGGAGAGTGACGAAGAATCCAAGATCCATCGCTATGCTCAGAATGACAGATAGGAGGAAGCGGGCTTTTTGCGTCTCTTTTGTCTGCACCGCGCATAGAATGGCAAAAACGACGGAGGACGAACCATGCAGACGCTTCGATTCGGGGATACGGGATTATTCGTAAAATACTTGCAAACCGCGCTTTTGCGCGCAGAGGAGGAACCGGGGGAAATCGACGGGATATTCGGACGGCGTACCGAGCGCGCGGTGATTCGTTTACAGGATCGTTACGGACTGCGCACGGACGGGATCGTAGGACGGCTTACATGGTCTGCGCTGTATCCGTATCTTGTCGGATCCATGTTCACTGTTCTGACGAAAGGCGATACGGCAGAAGCGCTTGCTAAACGGTACGGAACGACGAAGGAAGCGATCCGTACCGCTAACCCGACTGCATCGCTTTCCGCGGGAGAAACCGTCACCGTGCCGCTCGGCTTCGACGTTGTATTTACCGATCTTCCGTATTCGTCATTTCTGACCACATGTGCCATCGAAGGACTGATGCTTCGATATCCTTTTCTCGTAAAATACACGATCGGCAGAAGTGTCACAGGACGCAGGATCGAGGCGATCCGCATCGGCGCGGGACCGATGCGCGTCGGGATCAACGCGTCGCATCACGCAAATGAGTGGATCACAACGCCGCTTACATTGCTGTTCCTTGAACGGTTCGCAAAAGCGTTTTCGGAAAATGAAAGGGTCGCCGGCGTATCGGCGCGCACACTCTACGAATCATCGACGCTGACGCTCGTGCCACTTGTCAATCCGGACGGGGTCGACCTTGTGACAGGCGCTCTTACGGAAGGCGACAGCTTTTATGAAAGCGCAAGAGCGCTGTCCGCGTTCTACCCTTCGATCCCGTTCCCGGACGGTTGGAAAGCAAACATCTCGGGTGTCGATCTGAATCTAGGCTATCCTGCGGGCTGGGAAAACGCCCGCGCGATCAAGTTTGCGCAAGGCTTCACACGTCCCGGCCCACGTGATTACGTCGGCACGCGTCCTCTGGAAGCGCCGGAGGATCGCGCAATGTATGATCTTTCGATCCGTGAGCGATACGATCGGACGATCGCATATCACACGCAGGGCGGGGAGATCTACTGGGAGTTTCAGGGGTATGCGCCGCAAGGGTCACAAGACATAGCGGAACGCTTTGCCGCAGCATCCGGATATCGGATGGCGAGCGTGCCCTACGGCAGCGGCTTTGCGGGCTATAAAGACTGGATGATCGATGCGCAGAATACGAACGCCTTCACTGTCGAAGCGGGCAGAGGAACAAACCCGCTGCCGATTTCCGATCTGTCCTCGATCTATGCTGAAAATGAAGGGGTATTCACCACTGTACTGACCCCTTGAAAAAAGGATTCGTATCTGCTATACTTTTTTGCATGGAAGCCAACAAAAAAACTACGTTTATAAAGGGCGCGGCAATCCTTGCCGCCGCCGGTCTCATCTGCAAGCTCATCGGCGTGTTCTTCCGCATTTTCGCAGTACGCATCATCGGCGAGCAGGGGATGTTTTACTATGAACTCGTTTATCCGACATACTCATGGCTTCTGATCATTTCAAGCTCCGGCATCCCTACGGCGATTTCCCGCATGGTCGCGGAGCGCGCGGCGGTCGGCAATCATGACGGCGCAAGGCGCGTGTTCCGTCGTTCACTGCTGTTGCTGCTCCTGATCGGCGCCGTGACTTCCGCACTTATGTTCTTCGGCGCGGATTGGCTCGGCGGCACGGTTCTGAACGGCGGGGAAGGCGCAAAGTATTCCATGATGGCGCTGGCACCGGCACTGCTCTTTGTGTCGCTGATGTGCGCATATCGCGGATATCTCCAGGGTCTGCAGCGAATGACGGGGACGAGCGTATCGCAGTTTGCGCAGCAGATTTTTAAGCTCATTTTCGGGCTGTTTTTCGCCTATTATCTGTTCAAACGGTTTGAGAATACGGAGATCCAGTACGCCGCAGGCGCGGCGGGTTTGCTGCTCGGCGTAACGGCTTCGGAGATCCTGTCGCTCATTGTCATCATTGTCTTTTATCTTTGCACCAGAAAACAGTATGCGGCGCTGATTGCAGATCCAAACCCGAAGGAGCCTGTGCTCGGTCCGCTGCTCGCGATCGCGATTCCGATCACGCTCGGCGCGTCGATCCTGCCGATCGCAAACTTTCTCGATTCCGTTATGATCAAGCGGCTTTTAGAGGGCGCAGGATTCACCGCTGCCGAGGCGGAGCTTAAATATACGTCGCTCTGCCTGTACGTACGCTCGGTCATCAACCTGCCGGCAACGCTCACGGTCGGTATTTCGATGTCCGTCGTTCCCGCGATATCCACCGCCCGCGTTCGTAAAGATCACGACGGTGTACAAAACTTGTCGCTTTTAAGTCTTAAGATCTCCATGGCGATCGGCATGCCTTGCGCAGTCGGACTATCCATCCTTGCGGGACCGATCATCAAACTGCTGTACTCGCGCATAACACCTGAGGCGTACGCGATCGCGGTGCCGCTGATGCATGTCGCGGCGTTTACCGTCATATTCATCTCGCTGGTGCAGACCGCGACCGGCGCGCTGCAGGGCGCAGGAAAGCACCGCCTTCCGATGTGGTTTCTGTTGATCGGTGGACTCACCAAGATCGCCGTCAACTTCATTTTTATCCCTATGAAAGAGATCAACATTCTCGGTGCCGTCTTTTCGAACCTCGCCTGCTACGGCATCGCCGGCATTCTCGATACCGTTGCGCTCCTGAAAGTCACGAAAGCAAAGCTCAACGTACTCGATACCTTTATTAAGCCCGCGTTCGTTTCCGCCGTCATGGGCTGCGTCGCGTGGGCCGTACATCTGCTTCTTACGAAGATCGGTTTGTTCGAAAGCGGCATGCTCTCCGTGATCCCGACGATCGTTGCGATCGCAGCCGCCGTCATAGTATATCTGATGCTGACGGTGCGCTTCGGTATGTTCACAAAGGAAGAGCTCGCATATATTCCGGGCGGCAGGAAGCTTGCCCGCTTTGCAAGGAGATAATATGAAAACCATAACGATTGCGCCGCTTTCCACACCGAAAACGCTGACGCGTGCGGCATGGGACGCGATTATCAGCGCCGGAACGCTGTATCTGCAAACGACGGAACATCCTTCCGCTAAGCCTGTTCTCGACGCCGGGCTTGCTTTTGTTTCGATGGACGATCTGTATGAGAACGCGGAGGACTTCGACGCGCTGAACGACGCGATCGCCGAGCGGCTTTTATCAGGCGGCGAGTGCGTATACGCCGTCATGGGAGATGGCTGCTTTGCGCAGCTTCCCGCAATCGAAAAAGCCGCAAAGCGCAACGGCTTCCGCGTTGACGTTCTGCCCGGAGTATCCTACGCAAAAGCGGCGTTTCCTGCCGATCAGGACGCGCAAATCTATACGGCACGAACGCTCCCGAAGCGTGTCGATCCGTCCGTACCGCTGTACGTACAGGAGCTTGACAGCCCGATCATCGCGGGCGAGGTGAAACTTGCTCTCTCCGAGCTTTATCCGGACGAATGGCCGGTCACGCTTGCTACACTGCAGCAGGACGGGCATTATGCGTTCCGCACATTCCCGCTCTCGGATCTTGACCGCAGACGTACGTTATTTGCGGGATCCGTGCTGTATGTGAAACCCTGTACATTCGAAGAAAAAACACACTACGGATATTATGACCTCGTTGCCGTCATGCAGCGGCTTCGTGCGCCGGGCGGATGCCCTTGGGATCGCGAGCAGACGCATGAGAGCTTAAAGGGAGATCTGATCGAGGAATGCTATGAACTGAACGACGCGATTGACGAACAAGACGACGCGCATATTGTAGAGGAACTCGGTGACGTGCTGATGGACGTCGTATTTCATTCCGTGATTGCCGATGAGCAGGGACGCTTTAATGAAAACGACGTTGCGGACGGCATTGTAAAAAAGATGATCTATCGCCATCCGCACGTGTTCGGAACGGAGAAGGCGGAATCGAGCGCGGACGTACTGAAACGCTGGGATGAGCTCAAGCAGAAGGAAAAGAATCAGAAGACACAGAAGGAAGTCCTCTGCGCGGTACCGAAACGTTTTCCCGCGCTGATGCGGGCAGGTAAGGTGCAAAAACGTGCGCGTAAAGTCGGGTTCGACTGGAATAACGCGGATGAAGCGCTGCCAAAAGTCTATGAGGAGCTCGAGGAACTCAAGTCTGCAATGCAGGGGAATGGAGATCTTCCGGAGGAAGCGGGCGATCTGTTGTTTGCAGTCGTGAACGTAGTCCGGCTTTTGGGACTTGACTGTGAGCAGGTCCTTCACGATGCATCGGACAAGTTTATTGAACGGTTCGGACGGATGGAGGAGCTTGCCGCAGCGGATGGGAAGACACTTTCCGATCTCCCGTTGTCTATACAGGACAAGTACTGGGAAAAGGCGAAAAATTCCCTGTTTTCCGAGTAAAAAACAAATTAGGACTTGACGAACAGGGATTTGATTGATACAATAAGCTCTGCTCGTTCTGAGCATCATAACTTTTGAAAATCATTTACGGAGGAATAATCATGAACAAGACTGAACTCATCGCGGCAGTTGCAGAGAAGAGCG
>CAMNHT010000111.1 GCA_946539625.1 uncultured Clostridia bacterium
CGCGCGAACTTCCTATGTAACGAAGTGGAACGCCGCGAAGCGGTGATGAGGGGGTATCGTGCCGAAAGGCATATCGCTTACGCATCACCTCATCCGGCTTCGCTCACGCTACGCCACCTTCCCCATCAAGGGGAAGGCATTGATCGCGGTGATGAGGGAGTGTCGTGCCGAAAGGCATATCGTTCCGAAGGAATATCGCCTGCGCATCACCTCATCCGGCTTCGCTCACGCTACGCCACCTTCCCCATCAAGGGGAAGGCATTGATCGCGGTGATGAGGGGGATCGTCTCCTCTGCACATTTTGTTAAGGAACAACGCGGTAGGGACGGGCATTGCCCGACCGCCGAAACAGCAACAGGTTTGAAAGGAGCGGAACGCCGTGAATACGCTTGCAGATTACGTTCGCTGGGTCGGGGACCTCGATTTTCAGGCATACCCATTCCGCGACGCGGATGCGTTGGTCCTGTGCAACATCGTGTATTTTGAGCTCAGCCCGATCTTTTCGGACGGAAAGCCGACGGCTCTCGTTTCCGACTGTATTCCGATGATCGAGGCGGGCGAAGCGAAGCTGATGATCACCGGCGGCGATCTCGGGAACGGCGAGATCTTCGAAGCGGCGGCGCATTCCAGGCGCTTCGGCAGCCTTCGGCTCTCCGACTACGTGAATGAACTCCGCGTCGATCCGCCGCTGCAGTTTTCCGCGGTGACCGTTCACGCGCCGGATTTCTCGTTCATCGCCTACCGCGGCACGGATGCGTCCATCGCCGGTTGGCGGGAAAACTGCATGATGTCGTTTACGCTGACGGAGGCGCAGGCGCTTTCGCTTGCCTATGCCGAGCGCGTGATCGACGACGGCACGTGGTATATCGGCGGGCACTCGAAAGGCGCGAACCATGCGCAGTATGCCGCCTGTTATTTAAGCAGCGAAAAATGGGAGAAGGTCAAACACGTCTGGCTTCTCGACGGTCCGGGGTTCTGTCCCGAGGTGCTGGATCCGAAAATCGACGAACGGATCGATCCGAAGACCACGCGCATCATTCCGGAATACGATATCGTCGGCATGCTGTTTGAGCCGAAGATCACCGACACGAAGATCGTGAAGTCGAATCAGCGCGGGATCATGCAGCATTCACTTGCGTCGTGGCTGATCGAATACGGCAATCTTGCGGTCACGGATCACACCGACCCGGGCAGCGAACGGATCAATCATCTGATGAACGACTGGCTCGAAAGCGTTTCGCAGGAGGACCGTCCGATCTTTGTCGGGGAGTTGTTCGACGCGCTGTCCGCAGACGGCACCGAAACGCTCGAAGAGCTCAATCTGGACCGGCTGCAGTCGGTGCTTTTAAAGCTCACCGGCGTCAGCGCAACGACGCGGAAAACAATCGCGAAGCTTCCGAACAAGTTGCTGTTCGGCGACGCGATCCAGCCCCTGCCGCAGACGAAGACCGAAAAGCTCAAGGCGTTTCTCTCCGATCTGCGCATCATCGGGGCAATCTATCTGCTTTCCGGCGTGATCCTGTTTCTGATGTCGGGATTTCTGTTCGAGCTGACCACGATCATCGTCGTTGCGGCGCTCGCTGTTGTGCAGCTTGTTCTGACGATCCGAAAGCTCGTGCAGCAGGGCGGAATGTTCGGTGAAACGCGAGGGCGGTTCTTCGTTCTGATCGCGGTGCTGGCGCTCGCGGCGATCCTGATCTTCAAGGAAAAAGCGATGTTTTTGATCGGGAGCGGACTTTACGGCATTCTCTGCATCGCGCTCGCGTATTACGCGATCTGGCTCGGAACCCGGCAAAAGAAGGAAAAGCCGTTTCTGCACGTTCTGAACTATATCGAAGGCGTCGTGATCGGACTGTACGGGCTCGGCTTCCTTCTGATCCCGCAAAGCGCCGTGCGTCCGTTCGCGATGTCGCTTGCGGCGTGCGTCGCCCTTGACGGGCTTGTGCGGCTTATTTACTGGGTCATCCGGTATTTCTCCGACCGCAGGCACGCATGAAGCGTCGAAACCAATGACTGTTTTTTGAGGCAAAACACTTATGGAACAAACACAACCCAAAAAGAATCCCGCGCGGCGCTCGTTTTTCGATCGGGTCCCGCCGTACGTATTCATCACGTTCATTTACGTTCTGACCATCGACCTTCTTGTGTTCTACGCGACGCGTCCGCTTCTGCCGTACCTTCCGGCGCACAGTCTTTCGACGCCGCTGGATGAGATGATCCCCGTAAGTCCTGCTTGGGTCACGGTCTATTTTCTGTCGTTCCTCTCGTGGGTGGTCACGGTTCTCTGGATTCTTTCGGAAAGCAAGCGGCACGCGTACCGTCTTTGCGGCGTCTATACGATCATCATGATCGCTTCGCTCGTTTGCTTCCTTGCGTATCCCGTCACGATCGAGCGTCCCGAAATCACGGGGAGCGGGCTTTTCAACGACTGGATGCGGTTTCTCTATCGGGTCGATTCGCCGACGAACCTATGCCCGTCCCTGCACGTGGTCATCAGCTACATCTGCTGGCGCGGCACGATGGACTGCGAGAAGATCCCGAAGTGGTACCGGTGGTTTAATCTGTTCTTTCTGATCCTCGTTTGCTTTTCCATTCTCTTTGTGAAGCAGCACTTCATTGCCGACATTTTCGTTGCTGTCATTATCACCGAAGGCGCGATGCAGATCGGACGCGTGACGCGCATCGAACGCATCGGCTTTGCGATCGAAAATCGGTTCAAACGCCGCAAAGCGGAGTAACGATATCCATATGAAAAACGATCCGGAAGCCCGGATCGTTTTCTGTTTCAGTCCTTTTTCCGCGCGACCTCTGAGATGTCCGGCCAGCGCTTTATGATATACTGCACCGCGTTTTTCGAATGCGGCACCATGCAGTCCGTGCAGTTTTTGATTCCCGATTCCGTGTACGTGAAATTGCCGCCGCATCTGTCGCCCAGCATGTACAGCGGGCAGTAGCAGAAGAGGCAGTTGAAGTCCTCGGGATGGTTCGTCTTATGGCACGGAAAATATTTGCAGTCGGTGTTGTTGATAAACGAATCGCTGTTCATTGCTTTGCTCCTCTCGTTTCGTCGATTTGGTATAAAAGCGCGTTTACGATGCACGCGGCGACGTTGCTGCCGCCCTTTCTGCCGCGCGCCACGATGCACGGCACGTCCGTTTCGATGATCAGCTCTTTGGAAGCGACGACGTTCACAAACCCCACCGGCACGCCGATGATGAGCTTCGGGCGATAGCCCGTGTCGATGTGTTCGCGAAGGCGAATGAGCGCCGTCGGTGCGTTGCCGATCGCAAAGATCACGTTATTTCCGAGCGAAACCGCCTTGTCCATGCTGACGCGCGCGCGGGTCACGCCCTGCGCCTTCGCCTTTTCCGCGACGTCCGCGTCCGACATAAAGCAGAACGCCTTTCCTCCGAGCTTTTCAAGCGTCCGTTTGTTGATCCCCGCAAGCGCCATCTGCGTATCGGTGACGACCGTCGCCCCGCCTTTCAGCGCGTCGAGTGCAAGACGGACCGCATCGGGTGAAAAATACAGATTGTCGGCATAGTCGAAGTCCGCCGTCGTGTGGATCACGCGCTTGATGATCGGCGCTTTTTCCGGATCGAGCAAACGATCCCCCAGTTCCTCCGTGATGATGCGAAAGCTCTCGCGCTCGATCTCCATCGGCGCGATCTTTTGAATCTCAATCATACGCCCTCCCGTAAGATGCGATAGACCGCATCCATGTCCATGTGGTTTCGGATCGTGTCGGCAAGCAGGTCGTACTGCCGCTGCTTATGCGCTTCACCGGAGACCTTGCCCAAGAGCGCGGGATCGACGCCCTTCCGCTCGGCAAGCGCACGGACGAGCGTCCCCGCGACCGCGTCCCCGTCGAGTACGCCGTGCACGTACGTTCCGCAAACGGTTCCGTTTTGACAGCCGTCCTGTTTCGTGCCGCCCGCGACCGCGTCCGTGATCGCGGCGATCGGCGCGGCGCTTTCCGTTTCGCCCATGTGGATCTCATAGCCCTCGAAAGGCAACCCGGACAGCGTCGAAAAGACGCCGGAAAGCGTTTGGAACGCGCCGGATACCCTCGTTCTTGTCTTCTGCTCCGTAAACGTCGTTTCGACCGGCAAAAGTCCCATGCCGCGCAATGTTCCCCCGTGCTCCACGCCGCGTGGGTCGGAAAGCGTTTTTCCGAGCATCTGGTAGCCTCCGCAGATGCCGAATACCGCCCCGCCGGAATCCGCAAAGCGCAGAATTTTCGCTTCAAGCCCGCTTTGCCGGAGCCACAGAAGGTCCGCCATCGTGTTTTTCGTGCCGGGCAGGATCACAAGATCCGGCTCGCCGAACTCCCGCACGGAGGTCACATAGCGCACGGAGACCCCGTCGATCGCCTCGATCGTGCGAAAATCGGTGAAGTTCGAAAGGCGCGGCAGCCGGATCACGGCGATATCAACGAGCGCTGCGGGCTTGTTTTCGAGCCGCTCGGAAAGCGAATCCTCGTCGTCGATGTCGAGATGCACGTACGGCACCACACCGACGACCGGAATGCCCAAAAGATTCTCAAGCTGCTTTACGCCGGGTGTTAAAATGGATTCGTCGCCGCGGAACTTATTGATGATGACGCCCTTGACCATGGCGCGTTCGTCGGGATCGAGGAGCGCCACCGTGCCGTATAATTGTGCGAACACGCCGCCGCGGTCGATATCGCCAACCAGCAGCACCGGTGATTTCGCCGCCTTTGCCATGCCCATGTTCACAAACACGTCCGCGTCTTTGAGATTGATCTCGGCGGGACTGCCCGCGCCTTCGATCACGATCACGTCGTTTTGCCCGGACAAAGTGTTGTATGCCTTCATGACCTCCGGCATCAGCGTTTTTTTGACCGCGAAATAGTCCCGCGCGTTCATCTGCGCCCAGACCTCGCCGTTTACGATGACCTGCGAGCCCATATCGCTCGTTGGTTTTAATAGGATCGGGTTCATCAGCACCGACGGCTCCACGCCCGCCGCCTCCGCCTGCACGACCTGCGCGCGGCCCATTTCGAGCCCTTCCTTCGTGATGAACGAGTTCAGCGCCATGTTCTGCGCCTTGAACGGCGCGACCCGGTACCCGTCCTGACGGA
>CAMNHT010000112.1 GCA_946539625.1 uncultured Clostridia bacterium
TCATCTGTCAGATGGAGGAGGAACGCGGGCTGGACCGCGCCGCCGCCATCGCGGATATGCGGTTTTCGTTCATTCAAAAGCTCTGCGATCAGTCGGTTGTGAAACCGCACGAAAGCAAGGAGCACAAGCGGAGCCGCCGCATCGACAGGATTCTCACCGGCAAGTGGACCGCGATCCCGGTGTTCATCGCGATCATGGGGCTTGTGTTCTTTCTGACCTTCCATGTGATCGGCGCGGGACTGCAGGAGCTTCTTGCGATGGGCATTGACGCGCTGACCGCGCTTGTCGATTCGCTGCTCACAAGCTGGGGCGTCAGCCGCGTGCTGCATTCGCTGGTCATCGACGGCATCTTCACCGGCGTGGGAAGCGTACTGAGCTTTTTGCCGATCATCATTGTGCTGTTCTTCTTCCTGTCGCTCCTTGAGGACACCGGCTACATGGCGCGCGTCGCGTTCGTTATGGATAAACTGCTGCGAAAGATCGGGCTTTCCGGCCGCAGCATCGTGCCGATGCTGATCGGCTTCGGCTGCACCGTGCCGGGCGTCATGGCAAGCCGCACACTGCCCTCCGCGCGCGACCGCAAGCTTACGATCCTTTTAACGCCGTTTATGAGCTGCTCGGCGAAGCTTCCGATCTATGCCTTCTTCTCCGCGGCGTTCTTCCCGAAATACGCCGCGCTCGTGATGGTGGGGCTGTATGTGCTCGGCATCGTTACCGGCATTCTCTTTGCGCTGATCAGTAAGGGCACGCTCTTTAAGGGCGAGGCGGTCCCGTTTGTCATGGAACTGCCGAACTACCGCCTGCCCGGCGTAAAAAATGTCCTCCGGCTCCTTTGGGACAAGGCGAAGGACTTCCTTTCCCGCGCGTTCACGATCATTCTCATTGCGACGGTCGTCATCTGGTTTCTCGAGACGTTCGATTTCCGGCTGCACGTCGTGGAGAACTCGCACGATTCGATCCTTGCCGTCGTCGCGGGATTCATTGCCCCGATTCTCAAGCCTTTGGGCTTCGGCGACTGGCGGATGTCCACCGCGCTCATTGCAGGGTTTATGGCAAAGGAGAGCGTGGTCTCCACGGTGAACGTCCTGTTCGGCACGGAAGCGGCTGTGGTCGGCGCGCTTTCTCCGCTTGCGGTGCTGTCGTTCCTCGTGTTCTGCCTTTTGTATACGCCGTGCGTGGCGGCGATCGCCTCAATCCGGCGTGAGCTCGGCAGAGGATGGGCTGCGCTTGTCGTGCTGTTCCAGTGCGCCGTCGCGTGGATCGCCGCGTTTTTCGTGCATTTCATCGGCGGAGGATTGAAGCTTTGAGAACCGTCGACGGGATCATTTTAGGCGCAGTGTTATTGATCGTCGCGTTCGCGGCGTTTTTCGCCGTCCGCCGGAAAAAGCGCGGAAGCTGCTGCGGGGACTGCGCGGACTGCGCCGGGTGTGAATTTTGCAAAGAGCGGCAGAAAAAGGCTGACAACTAAGGAAAAACGTGGTATACTGATACAAATCCGGCGAAGGGAGGAAGCGGCATGAAAAAGAGCGGCACGGCGGTACGCATCGTGACAGGGCTTTCCCTGCTCGCGCTTTTGGCTGCGTGCATGTACCTCGGTCCGGTTGCGCGGCTCTGCTTCTTCTACATCTTCATCTGGTTTGCGGCGCGCGAAATGTCCGACGCGCTGAACCATATGGGCTTTCTGACCTCGCCGTGGATGGCGCGCGCGCTGGCGTTCGCGATGTGCGTGCTGTTTTATTTCAAAGACGAAACCGCATTCTATATCACCGCCGCCGGCATCGTCGTCATGCTGGCGCTGCTTGCCGCGCTGTTTCAAAAAACCTCCATGCGCGACGTGCTCGGCTCGTGCATCGTCTGCCTGTATCCGACGCTGTTCCTTCTGGGTTACGCGTACCTTTCCGTGCAGCCGGAAACGATCTTCTGGCCCGTTCTGCTCATCACGCTGTTTTCCGTCGCCGGCTGCGATATATTTGCGTACTTCTTAGGGCGCGCGTTCGGGCGGCACAAGCTCTGCCCGTCGATCAGTCCGCACAAAACAGTCGAGGGCTCGCTTGCGGGAACGGTATGCGGCACCGCGCTCGGCATGCTTGCGTGGCTTCTTATGAAGGACTTTGCGCCGATCCCGTGGTATGTGTACGTCATTACGTCGTTCTTCTGCACAATCGCGGGACAGCTCGGCGATCTTGTCGCGTCCATGATCAAGCGGCAGGCGGGCATCAAGGACTTTTCCGATCTGCTGCCGGGACACGGCGGCGTCATCGACCGCACCGACAGCTTTTGCTTTGCCCTGCCGGTGGCGTTCTTCGCGCTGGTGCTGTTCCACGCGACGTAACAGCTCGGTCGTTTGAAAAGATTTTCAACCGACCGGATTTTTCAGTACCGCCTATCACGTTTCACGTGACCGGGCGGCGGTCCTGCAAGGAGTAAAATCCGCCTTACATATCGAAGGATTTTACGGATTCATATCATGCAGCGGTTTCGTTTGCCGTCACACACTTTCCCCGTGCGGGGATTTTTTTGTTTTTCGGGCATAAACGGACGAAATCTGTTTCCCTTCGTATACTTGCATTTCGGCATCGCGTATGATACACTAAACGGGCTTGGCGGAGAGAAGGGAGAATCTTATGAAGCGATTTCTGTTATGGGCAGGCGTCGTGATCGGCGCGTCGGCGATCGGCGTGCTGCTGTTTCTGATCCTTTTTACCTGCGTGTTCGGCAATCACGTATACGCGCTTGCAACCTGTACCGAACCCGAGATCTGCGAGCGCTGCAAGATCACGCGAGGCGAACCGCTCGGACATGTATTCAGCGAGGCGACCTGCACCGAGCCGTCGGTCTGTCTGCGCTGCGGCGAGCATCATGCGGACGCGCTCGGTCACGAATGGCTTCCCGCGACCTGCACCGAGCCCGAAACCTGCGCGCGCTGCGGGATCACGCAGGGCGAACCGCTCGGGCATCTCATGACGGACGCGACCTATCAGGCGGCCGAGACCTGCACGCGCTGCGGCATGACCTCCGGCGAGCCGCTTACACCCGCGCTTGCGGACCGGACGATCAACGAACTGCTGCCCGGTGAGCCCGTCCCGTACACGACCGCGTCTTTCGCGAACCATGACATCGACGTCACCGGCACCGCCGAGATCACGGATTACCGCGTGATCGACGGCGACGAGATCTTCCCCGCGCGCGAGGGCTATGAATGGCGCATCGCAACGATCCGGCTCGTGTTTTCCGGCGAGGATGCGCAAAGCTACGGCGCGCAGAGCGCGTACACCTTCGGCGATTACTATATCCTTGACGATTCCGTCTCCGGACACGCGGACGAAAACGGCATGCGTACGTTTGCCGCGGACTGGTACGGCATGCGCGTGAAATGCTGGCAGAAGACCGGCGAAACGCTTGAAAACGACTGGTACGGGCAGGAGCTTCGCTTTACCTGGGAGGAAGGCGTTCTGGTGCCGAAGGGCTACGACGGCGTGCTGCTGATCCTCTACAACTACCGCCTTGCCGAAGACGCAACGCGGCTGTACCTTCCCGCAAGCGAGGTGCTTGACGAAAACGCATTGGTTTTCAGAATGAAATAATCGGTTCGTTGAAGAATTCTTCAACGAACCGGGTTTGCAGCTTTCTCCTAAAGCGCAGAGCGCTTTCGGGCGGCGAAAGCTGAAAGGTGTCAAATTCACCGCGCATGTCGCTGAATTTGACATTTTTTATTTACCGCTTTTCTTCCGGCGCTTCCGTGCGCGCGTTTACAACGCGCCTTCGTTTTTTCGGGGCATCGGAGCCCCTCCGCCCCGCTTCGTTCCGTTTCGCAGACACCGTCGTACCTTGCCTCCCCTGTGTAAGGGGAGGTGGCAGCCGTCAGGCTGACGGAGGGATTGTCAAAGCGTCGTCTGCCGCGTACCGTCGCCCCCTACAATACGTTTATGCGGCGGGGCGCCGAGGACGTCGCCCCCTACTGCGTTCTGACACGGATCAGAAGATCCACGCCGTCGTCGCGGCGGGTCTCGGTGAGCTCCGCGGTCATGCCGGAGCCCTCGAGCTGTCCGATGCAGTCGCGGACGCTGTTGACAAACAGACGGCAGTCCCGCGAGAAGCGCAAAATCCGCATCGGCGCCGCGCCGGAGGTCTTATTGAGCGAATCGACGAGCCGTTCCGCAGCGGGTCCGGTCATTTTGCGCCGTTCGATAAGGTCCAGCGCCTGCTGCTGACATTCGCCGTCGGAAAGGCGCAGAAGCGCGCGGGCGTGGCGCTCCGAAAGTCCGCCCGTCCTGAGACGCGCGCGCGTCTCCTGCGGCAGCTTCAGAAGTCTCAGACGCGCCGAAAGATACGTTTCGTCCTTGCCGAGCATCGTCGAAAGCTGCTCCTCCGAAAACGCGCTGCTGTCGAGCAGGGTCTTCAAACGCTCCGCCTCCTCAAGATAATGCAGCGGACGCCGCTGAAGGTTTTCACTGAGCGCAAGGATCGCGCAGCGCTCCTCTCCCGCCTGCATGACGACGCACGGGATCTCCTTGTGCCCCAAAAGCCTGCATGCGCGAAGCCGCCGTTCCCCCGCGATGAGCTCGTAGCCATCGGGGAGCTTTCGCACAACCGGCGGCTCGATGAGCCCGACCTGCGCGATGCTGATCATCAGCTCGGTCAAAGCCGCGCGGTCAACGCTTTTGCGCAGACGGTCCTTTGCCGTTTTGATCTCCTCGGTCGGCAGAAGCAGCAGCTTTCGGTCCGGGTCGATCTTTGCGGGCATGTTCAATAAGCCCTGTTGAAACGAATACAGCATATGCGTCTCCTTTCCGACCGCCAGTATATGCCGCGGCGCGTGTCGAAAGAAAGGCAGCGGACAAACATAGAAAAAAAGCTGCAAAAATCGTGCGAAACCCCGTGCATAAAATGGTTGAAAAAAACGGTTGCAAAATCAAAAACATTTGTTATAATGATTTTGTAATCTTTATGAGGAGGTACAAACAATGGCATACAAAATTACGGATGAATGCATCTCCTGCGGCGCATGCGCGGCAGAGTGCCCGGTAGAGGCAATCGCAGAGGGCGACGGCAAGTACGAGATCAACCCCGATGTCTGCATCGAATGCGGCAACTGCGC
>CAMNHT010000113.1 GCA_946539625.1 uncultured Clostridia bacterium
ACCAACCTGATGTTCTTCCATTTCCACGAGGTGGTCGCGTTCTTTCCGCTGCTGCTTCTGGGATTGGAAAAGGTCATGGAGGACAAAAAATACCGTCCGTTCTTCATCTTCACGGTATTTCTGAACTGTCTTGTCAATTATTTCTTCTTTGTCGGCGAGGTCATTTTTCTGATCCCGTATTTTCTGGTGCGCTTCCGCGGGCGGTCGCTGAAAGCGCTTTTCAGCGCGGCGCTTGCGCGCCTTCTCGACGGCGTGCTCGGCGTCGGCATGGCGTGCGTGCTGTTCCTGCCGTCCGTATTGTATGTGTTTGACAGCGCGCGAAGCGACTTTTCGCTGACGGCGGGGAACCTGTTTTATCGGTTTAAGGACGTGCTTCTGATCCTGAAGGGGCTCCTTTTGCCCGGTGACCTGATGAACGACGGAAGCGCATTGTCCGCGGTGAACTACGGCTCGACTGCGGCGTACGTGCCGCTGTTCGGGCTGTCGTTCGTCTTTGCATATCTGATGAAGCAAAAGGGTTGGCTGCGCGTGCTTCTGTTCGGCGGGCTGTTTGTCTGCTTCTTCCCGTGCCTGCAGTCCGCGTTCTATCTGTTTGCGGACGTATATCAGCGCTGGTGGTATATGCTCGTGCTGCTGTTCGTGCTTGCGACGGTCAAGGTGCTCGAGGAGCCGGAGCAGTACCCGGTCGGGCTCGGTGTGTGCCTGCACGGCGCGATCGTCGCCGCGCTGTATCTTGCCGTTCGTTTTCTGTGCAGAGACGAATCGGGGAACCCGTACGTGTTCCATAAAGTGCGGCTTTTGCTCGGCACGCTTGCCGCCGCCGGATCGCCGCTGCTTGTATGGGGGCTGATGAAGCTGCGCCTGCTCGGCTGGAAACGGCTTGCGATCCTGGCGACGGTATTCTGCTGCGCGTCGACCGCGCTGACCCTGCACGCCTATCGCAAACTGAATACGAACAACACCTTCCGGCGGGAACACTTCGAGGTCGGACAACGGATGGAAGCGATCGACGAACAGTACCGCTATCGAGCAAGCGGCATCTTAATGACGACCAACGGCAAGTCGGCGGCGTATCTCGGGTTCTGCTCCACGCTGGAGAATTCGAGCTATGCGTTTAACGATCTCTTCGGCATCCGGCTGCCGAACCGGACAAGCGGACGGTCCGGCATCAAAGGGCTTCCGGCGCTTTTGGGCGCAAAGTACCGCATCGCGGTATATCCCACCGAGGAGGATGAGATCGTCAGACGCATTGAATACGACGGAACGGTCTATAACGTGGTGGCATGTCCGGACGCCTGTCCGATCGGCTTTGCGCTCGACCGGTATCTGACGACCGATCGGCTTATGTCCCTGCCGGTTGACGAACGCGCATGCGCGCTGATGCACGCGTTCGTGATCGAACCGGAGCAGCTCCCGGAGGTGACGCCGCTTGCGGAGCCGCTCGATCCGGACATGATCGACCCGAGCGCTTTGGACGAAGCGATCGAACGGTGCAAGGAGAACGCCGTGTTCGACTTCCATCGGGACAATACGGGCTTTTGCTGCCGCACCGCCTATGAAACGGACCGCTTCGTATACTTCTCGGTACCGTATGATAAAGGTTGGCACGCGACGATCGACGGCGATTCCGCAAAGATCCTCTGCTCCGGCGGCATGATGCTGCTGCGCGTGCCTGCGGGCGAACACGCCGTGCGGTTTATCTACCATACGCCGGGACTCCGCCCGGGCGCGATCGCTGCGGGCGTCTCATGGCTCGCGTTCATCGGCCTTTGCGTTTTAACCAGCGTCACCCGGAAGCGCGTTCAAGCGGAACGCGAATGCGATTGAGATCGGCGATCCGACAACGTACCGGACGACGCCGAAAGGACTGTAATCGAACAGGACCTATGACGTGCGCATCCGTTCCTATCACGAGTTCGAAGACATGACCTGCTTCGGCGAGCGGTCGAACGTATTGAACGGCAAGGTAAAATAACGACACAAACGCAGGCGGGAGGGCAGAACCCCTCCCGCTTTTGCTGCCGGATGGGGCGCGCGTGCCGGCTGCAGGCACAGTTTTCATAGACGCGCCGCAGGCGAACCGGACGGGAAAACATTCTTCCGGCTTTTCGATTTTCTGTTGAACACACACGGTTTATTTGCTATACTATTGCTTGCGGGGTACCGCGTATCTCTGTTCTGTGTATCCGGGAGGGAATCATGAAAAAACTGCTTTCGATTGTACTGAGTTTCTTAATGGTCGCAGTGCTGCTGCCGATCGATCTGCATACGGCAAAAGCGGATGACTATTCAGGCAAATGCGGAGATCATTTGTCGTGGGTTTTCGATTCAGATACCGGCACGCTGAGAATAAGCGGGGTAGGTCCTATGTACGACTATTCCATTCCGGATGATCAGCCCTGGAGCAGTTACCGAGAAGCGATTCTCAATATCTCGCTGCCGGATGGATTATCAAGAGTCGGGCAAGATGCTTTTTGGAACTGCATCAATCTGACGTCCATTACAATTCCGGATTCGGTACAGATTATCGGAAGTTACGCTTTTTGCGGTTGTTCCAGTTTGGCACAAATTGTACTCCCTGATCACATGGAAGATATAGGCAGTGGTGCGTTTTGCAATTGTGTTTCTATCACCGCGTTCTCATTCCCTGAAGGTATCCGAGCTGCTCGAAAGAGCGTCTTGAATGGTGCAACCGCTTTAGCTTCTGTGAGCTTTCCGAGCACTGTGACATATATTGAGTCGCAAGCATTCGAAGATTGCACGAGTTTATTTGCGATAACAATTCCCGACACGGTAACAGGAATCGATTATAGCGCTTTTTACGGGTGTGCGGGACTGACGTCAATCAAGATCCCGGACAGTGTGACCTTCATCGGCAATCAGGCGTTTGCCGGCTGCACGAGTCTGACGTCATTTGCGGTTCCTGCAAATACCACCGTGATTCCGTACGGCTTGTTGTCCGGATGCAGAGATCTGATCTCTTTTTCAATGCACGCCTCTGTCACCGAAATCGGAAGCGACGCGTTTTCTGACTGCACAGGACTGACAACGATCAATATCCCAGATTCCGTACAGATTATCGGAAGAAACGCTTTTTCAGGATGCACAGGACTTCAAACAATTGTATTGCCGAACGGAATAGAAACGATTCAGAAGTGTACTTTTGAAAACTGCACGGCGCTGACGCATGTTGGAATACCGGATTCGGTTGTAAGAATTGAGGATGAAGCTTTCCGTGGCTGTACTTCTCTCGTTGATATTACTTTGCCGGAAGGGATCTGTTTTGTCGGAGAAGACGTATTCTACGATACCGGGTATTGGAATTCATTTGATAAAGCAGTGATTTATCTTGGCAATGTTCTTTTGGGCTATGTCGGTTATTCCCCGGAGACATTCATCTCTGCTTCAATGCGTGAAGGCACGCGTGTGGTTGCCGGAGGTGCATTTGAGAACTGTACACAGATTGATCAGATCATCTTTCCCGATACCGTTGTCGGGATCGGCGCAAACGCATACAGAAACTGTACGGGAGTCGAGAGAATTGCAATATCGGACAGTACATTGTATATCGGAGAAGGTGCATTCTATAATTGTACAGCACTTGATTCTTTGACAATCCCTTGCAGTGCGCAAATCGGGAACAATGTCTTTGCCGGCTGCAGTAATCTTTCAACGGTGAATATAACAGCAGGTACAGGCACATGGGAAAACGCCGATGGTGCATGGCTTCCTTCAGACGTATCGTTTGCGGTGAAAATTGAGCACGGAGTTACACGCATCGGGAATAATGCGTTTAACGGATGCAAGGGACTGACCTCTATTATCATCCCGTCTACCGTTTCAAGTATAGGCAGCAATGCGTTTTACGATTGCGAAAGGTTGACCGAACTTTCAATCCCGGAAGGTGTAACCTCTATCGGTGATGCCGCGTTCAGTGGTTGTCTGAGACTGGAAACTGTCAATTTACCTGACGGCATTGAACAATTAGGAGATTCCCTTTTTGCTTATTGCACGTCCCTTTCCCGCGTTGCTATTCCGGAAAGCGTACGATCTATCGGGGAAAAAGCATTCATGGGCTGTGGGAGCCTTGAATCCATTACAATACCGGACGGTATTACAAGTATCAGCAATCGTACGTTCTCAGACTGCGTGAATCTGAGGGAACTTTCTCTGCCGGACAGTGTCAGATATATCGGCTTTTCAGCATTTGGTAATTGCAGAAAGCTGTGGAATTTTGAATTGCCGGATCAGTTGGACTCGATTTATGACTGCGCATTCGAAGAGTGCATATCGATCACCGGACTGGTTATACCGCAAAGTACGCAATATGTTGGCACAAACGCGTTTTGGGGCTGCACATCGCTGACCGAAGTTTCAATACCATCGTCCATTCTGATCGATTCCGCCGCATTTATGGATTGTACGAGTCTGTCCGATATTCGGATCGGGGAACAGGTCAGTGTCGGCATTTCAGCATTTGAGAACACGGCCTATTGGAACAGACAGAGCGACGGTCTGGTTTATCTGGATTACATTCTGCTCGGTTACAAAGGCAAGTGCACGGAAACATCGATTATCGTAGCTGAGAGCACGCGAAGCATCGCTGCAGGCGCATTTGACTCGTGCAGTACATTGGAAGAAGTATGCTTACCAAACGGGATTACTTCGATCCGAGAGAGAACATTTTCGCAGTGTTCCGGTTTAACCTCCATCGAGATACCGGAAAGTGTAGAAAAGATTGGCTCATATGCGTTTTATAATTGTTCCGGATTGATTACGGTAACGTTCTGCGGAAGCGAACCGGAAATCAGAGAAGTAGCAAGAGACGCATTCCTTAAATGTTCAAGCTTAACAGACGTATACTACGGCGGCTTGGAAGAGCAGTGTCGGATCAATGATCAGTATCCCTATAATACGTGCGAAACACTGTTATACTGCAGCTGGCACTATCAAACTGCATCTGCTGCATCCGGTCAGTGCGGCGACGACCTCTACTGGTCGTTTGACGAAGATACCGGTATACTGACCATTACCGGCAGCGGAGATATGGACGGATATTCCTGGTCAACCACGCCT
>CAMNHT010000114.1 GCA_946539625.1 uncultured Clostridia bacterium
CTGAACTTTGTTCCTTTCATAAAATAATCACCCTCGATTCTTTGTTTCGGTTTGGTTTTGCGAAACTTGCCTGTTGCGTCAGGCCTGGGAACGATCGGCACCACCTCCGGAAAAACAGGAAAAAAGCGCAGCGTGATTACGGGAGGGCGGAGCCATCCTGTTGATACGATGCGCTTTTCGTTTGTCTGATCGGGGTTCGCGTAAGAAAAGGGCATCGTCACCCTCGTCCGCTGATCCACAGCGATCAGGCACAGCGCGCGGATCGGTCGCTTTGGATCATTTCCACGCGGCAGCGGATCGGCGAAAGCCGTTTGCTGCTTTCTGTGCCTCTGTGATCACCTGTTGTTGTGATCACAGTCATTGTAGCATAATATCTGTCGCTTTGCAAGGCCGCGGCGCTGTAATTGAAGCGTACTTGCCGCGCCCGGCGCGCTTCGCCTGACGCTTTCTTCTGCGGGCGGCACCTCAGAGCCAGACCTCGTCCGAGAGCTCGTCCTTTTTCGCGCGGGTCATCAGCGCGTGGGAGAGCTCGCTGATCGGCAGCCCCTCGTACAAAAGCGCGTACGCGGCGCGGCAGACGTACGTTGCGGGCTTTTCGATCCGGCAGACGGCGGAGATCCTCAGGCAAAAGATCTTTGCATACGCGGAAAAGCTGACGCGGCAGTCGGTGAACAACATGGATATCCGCGACGGCACGGTGGTCAGAAAGTCTGACGGAAAGCCGCTGATCACGCTCTCGGAGCTTGCGATGACCGCGCAGTACAATCCGCAGGACAGCGAGCATATCACGGCGGAAAGCACGTTCACGATCAAAAACAACGCCTACTCGTTCGGCTGCACGTTCGCGGAGGTCGAGGTCGATATCCCGCTGTGCAAGGTCACGGTGAAGAACATTGTGAATGTTCACGACTGCGGAAACCTCATCAATCCGGCTTTGGCGGAAGCGCAGGTGCACGGCGGCATGTCGATGGCGATCGGCTACGGCATGAGCGAACAGCTTCTCTTCGACCAAAAGACGGGAAGACCGCTGAACAACAATCTGCTGGACTACAAGCTTTCGACGGTGATGGACCATCCGGATCTTCAGGCGGCATTTATCGAAAACCCGGAACCGACGAGCGAGTTCGGCACGAAAGCGCTCGGCGAGCCGCCGGCCTGCTCCGGCGCGCCGGCGATCCGCAACGCGATCTACAACGCAACGGGCGTTGCTTTGCACAAGCTTCCGATGAACCCGCACAATCTCTTCGCGGCGTTTACCGAGGCGGGATTGATCCACGACGAATGGCAGGAGGATTGACCGATGTACGATATGAAGGCATTGTACGAAGCGACAAGCGTACAGAACGCGGTCGAGCTTCGCTTGGAGCATCCCGAAGCGCAGATCATTGCGGGCGGCAGCGACGTGCTGGTGCAAATGCGAGAGGGCAGACGCGCGGGAAAGGAATTGATTTCGATCTACGGGCTTGACGAGCTTCGCGGCGTTTCGATCGACGCGGATGGGAATATCCGCATCGGATCTTTGACGAGCTTTTCGCACATCACGCGTGACCCGATCATTCAGAAGTATATCAACGTGCTCGGCGAGGCGGTCGACATGGTCGGCGGTCCGCAGATCCGGAACATCGGCACGATCGGCGGGAACACCTGCAACGGCGTAACGAGCGCGGATTCCGCCTCCACGCTGCACGCATGGGAAGCGATCGTCGAGCTGACCGGAAAGAACGGCGTCCGGCGGCTTCCGATCAAGGACTTTTACATCAAGGCGGGGCAGGTCGACATCCGCGTCGAGGACGGCGAGATCCAGACCGCGATCCTGATCCCGAAAGCAAGCTACGAAAATACCTTCGGACACTACATCAAATACGCCATGCGCAACGCCATGGACATCGCAACGCTCGGCTGCTCGGTGAACGTCCGGCTTTCGGCGGACAAAAAGACGATTGAGCGCGCAAGGATCGCCTACGGCGTGGCGGGACCCGTCCCGATGCGCGCGCCGCACGCGGAAGCGGTCGCAAACGGACAGCCGATCAGTAAAGACTTGATCGACGCGTTCGGGCTTGCGGTATTGGAGGACATCAACCCGCGCGATTCGTGGCGCGCGTCAAAGGCGTTCCGCCAGCACATCGCGGTCGAGATGGCAAAGCGCTGTCTCTTTGAATCCATCCTTCTTGCGGGAGGTGAGCTTTGATGGCACAGTATAAACTCGTGAAGTTCACGTTAAACGGCAAGGAAGTCGAAAAGATGGTCGACGTGCGCGCGTCGCTTACCGATATGCTCCGAAATGACTATCATATGACCTCCGTGAAAAAGGGCTGCGAGGTCGGCGAATGCGGCGCGTGCAATGTGCTGATCGACGGCGAGGCGTTCAACTCCTGCATCTATCTTGCGGTATGGGCGGAAGGCAAGCACATCCGTACGCTCGAATCGCTGCTGGGACCGGACGGATCGCTTTCGGACATTCAGCAGGCATTCATGGAGGAGAGCGCGATCCAGTGCGGCTTCTGCACGCCGGGCTTTATCATGACCGCGGTGGAGATCCTTGAAACCAAAAAGCTCTACACGCGCGACGAGCTCCGAAAGCTCCTTTCGGGACATCTTTGCCGCTGCACGGGCTATGAAAACATTCTGAACGCCGTTGAAAAGACCATGAAGCGGCGGCTCGGCGTGCCTGCGGAATAAGAAAACGAGTTCAGTTGCGTATGCGGCAGGGGAATCCTGCCGCTTTTGCATCGTTTTGTTTTGCAAAAATTTGCAAATATGACGCAATTGCGGGGTTTACCATATGGGGAAAGTGTGGTATACTATGACGTAATTTGAAGAGGTATGGAATGAAGCATTCGAGAAAGATTTTACTTTGGATATTGGTTATCGCGCAGCTGTTCGGCGCAGTCGCCTGCGTAAACGGACAGGCGGAAACGCCGGCTGTTGAGGATATCACGGCACAGGTCGTTACGATGGCGCCGACCGAACCGCCCACACCGGAAGCGACGCCTGATGAGATCGTGATCGCAGCACCCGAAACGCCCGTCCTTCCGACGCTGCCGCCGACGCCGACGCCGAGCCCCACGCCGGAGCCCACCGATACACCGGCGCCGACGGAGATCCCCTTTTCGTACTATTGTCCTACGGTCAACATGAGCTTTGAGGAGCTGGTCGGGTCGCTGCCGGACTTCGACGAATCGAACCCCAAGAGCAACGACACATTCTGGATGCCGAAGGGCTATCCCGCGCCGGATACATACCGCATCGTTGTCGATCTGTATTGGCAGATCGTCGCGGTTTATTCGAAGGATCCGGAGACCGGTTTTTATACGGTGCCTGTGCGCTATATGACCTGCGCTTCCGGCGATCCGCGCAAATACAACGAAACGCAGGCGGGAACGTTCAAGATGAAGCCGACGAAAGTACGCTTCGGCAATTTCAAGACGGGCGAGACCGCGCAGTACTGGTCTTTGATCCGCAGCCGTACGTATTTCCATTCGACGATCTATTCGAAGTACCGCGACCTCACTTCCGTCGACAAGGCGTCCTACAATGCGGTCACAAGCGGAACAAAGGCGTCGCACGCCTGCATACGTCTTCTGGTGCCGGACGCGCGCTGGATCTTCTATAACATCTGTTACGACACCGAATGCGAGATTCGCAAAGGCAGCAAGGACGACGCCGAGATGGCGGCGATCCGCGAACAGATGCACTTTGCCGCATGGAAGGACAATGCGAACCTTTCCGTTGCGTTTACCCCGTACACGGACAACTGGGCCATCGAGGACGTCGCGCTCGACATGCCGTACGTCCACGCAACCCAGCCGCCGGTGCCGAAAAGCTGACGCAGCCGGTCTGTCGAATCACTTCGGCAGACCGTTCTTTTTTATCCGCCCCGATGGATCACACGGATCCTTCGGACGGCGCGGAGATACCGCTGTACGGTAGGGACGGGCAGTGCCCGTCCGCCTTGTTTTTTTCAGGCATGTTTGGATCCTCCTTCGCGTAAAGTTTGACAGCAAGGGGGGAATCGGAATGAAGCTTGACGAAATGAAGGTACAGTATGATAAAACCCGCGACGGATTTACAAAGGAATCGTCTTTTGAAGTGAAATCGGAAAAACCGCTGCCGAAGGTGGACGTCTCCGGTATTGCGGTGAAGGTAGGACTGTGCGCAGGCGTGCTTGCGCTTGCGTTCATCGTGCGGGCATTCGGCGTCGGAGCGCCGAAAACGGACGTTGCGGAGGCGTCCGCGCATGCGGAGAATGCGCAGGATATGACGGACGACCAACCCGGCAGGCTGAAATATGTTGACGCGACCGGTACGAAATGGGCGGCTCCCGTACGTTCGAACGATATTGAACTGCTGCGCGAAGGACAGCTTCTGCGCTTTACCGCGGGCGCGTCGGACGTTTTCTCCTGTATGGACGGCAAGGTGCTGGCGATCGGAACGGATGAAACGCTCGGAAACTTCGTGCGCGTGCAGGATGAAAACGACTGCGAAGCGTTCTATTACGGACTGGATACGATCGCGGTCGGTGAAAACGCCGAGGTCAAGGCGGGCGACGCGCTCGGCACGGTCGGCGTTGGACGAAGCCTGTATCTTCGCGTGCTCGAAAAAGGCGCGCCGCAGGACCCGACCGCGTACGTCGACCTGTCGCTGAATCGCGGATGACATTCTCCGTCGGCAGAACGGAGATCCGCGTTACGTTCGGGGCGATCCTGCTTCCGGTGTTTGCGGTGATCGCGGGGGAGGGCGGACTGCTTTTTGCGGCGGTCCTGTCGCTTGCCGTGCACGAAGGGGCGCACCTGATCGCCGCGCGCAATCTCGGGCTTTCCGCCGCGCGCGTCACGCTCTACCCGTTCGGCGCGGTCATGCGGCTGGACGCGCTGCTTTCGAACGGGCGCGGCGAGTGGATCGTCGCGGCGGCGGGTCCACTGGGCTCACTGACCTTTGCGGCGCTTCTGAAACTTTTCGAGCCGCTTTTGCCGACGGACGCGTGGATCGGACGCATGGTCGATACAAACCTT
>CAMNHT010000115.1 GCA_946539625.1 uncultured Clostridia bacterium
CAGCACTGGAAGGAAACGCCCTTGCAGACGCCGTTCACATCGGAAGCCGCCTTGATGGTGTACTCATACATCGTGTCGGCATTGGTATAGCCGATCTTCGAGATGTCCATCGTATAGTCGGAATCGACATACTTGCCGATATAGTCCGCTTCCGCGAGGAACATGTCGATCTTGTCGTCCGCCGCTGCGTTCGCCTGATTCAGCAGAGCTTCGTCCAGCTTCTGCTGATATGCGCCGTTGTCGCTGGGGACGATGATCCAGTTGACGGTGACGCCTTCGGGTACGGTGTAATACTTTTCAAAGAATCCCTTGAATTCTTCGTTCCAGGCATAGATATTGAATACCTTGCCCTGTGCGACGGTCTCTGCGGGTTTGTCTGCCGGCTTCGCGGTACACGCGACGATGCCGACGAGCATCAGCGCTGCCATCAGGATTGCGACCAGTTTTTTCATGATTTTGCTCCTTTTTATTTTGTTTTTTGAAACCTTTACGGTTCCTCTTTCCTTTTTATCAAAACGCGTGTGCGCTTCAACCGATTGTCTTTACGGTGCTGCCCGAAAGCAGCTCCCCTTCCACTGTGATGCTTTGCGGCAGCCACGTTTCCGGATGCTCGATCTGCTCAATCAAAAGCCTTGCCGCTTCGAGCCCCATGCGCTCTGCGCCCTGCCGGTAGGTCGAAAGCCTCGGACGAAGGATCTGCGAAAGCGGAATACCGTCATACCCCACAACGCTCATATCGTTCGGGATCGAAATGCCGTGCCGCTCCAGCTCGCTCATGCCGCCCAAGAAGGACAGATCGTCCGGATAAAAGATGCAGGTCGGCCGCTCCGGAAGTTCCAGAATTGCCCTCGTCGCAAGCCCGCTCGAACGCGGATCGTGGTAGACCGCCTCCCGGATGTACTCCGGCGCGACCGTGATGCCCAAGGCGGCGCAGGTCTTTTTGAAGCTTGCGACACGCTTCTGCGTGACCGAGGTCATCTCGCCGTGGATGAACGCCAGCTTTCGATGTCCCTTTTCGTACACGAACCGCACCAGCGCTTCCATGCCGCGCACATTGTCGGAGAGGATCGATGTGTGACTGTCGAACGTGTAATCGAGCGTCACCGTCGGGATCTCGCTGTTCACGAGCCGGGCGATCGCCGGATCAGTGAAGTCCGCCGAAGCGATCACCACGCCGTCACAGCTGCGGTACTTCGCGTGCTCGTAATAGTCCATGCGCATCGCGCCGAGATCCTTCGAAATGAAGGTGATGTCGTATCCCAGGCGTTCCGCCTCCTCCTTTACGCTTTCAAGAATCTGCGAGAAGTATTCATGCGTGATGCCGCCGCCTGTCGGGTCCGAGAATAAAACTCCGATGTTGTAGCTGCGTCCCACCTTCAGCGCTCTTGCCGCCGCGTTCGGAAGATATCCGAGCGTTCTTGCCTGCTCCCGAATCCGTTCCGCTGTTTTCGGAGAGATATCCGGCGCTCCGTTCAGAGCCTTGCTGACCGCGGCACGGGATACGCCGCATGCTTTCGCAATATCCGTGATCGTAACCATGCCGCTCGCTTCCCTTCCGCAAATCCGTACTTAATCGATTTCGTTCAACTTCATTATAGCGTCACTTCTTATGCCCGTCAACCCCCTTTTTTCGTTTTTTATGAAATTTTATACCGGTATTTGCAGCATTCGGAAGTTTTTTTCTCAGATTTTGAAAAATATCTTGCGTTTTTGTAAATGAATGTTTATAATGTACTTAATCGTTTTCGAATCTTTATGATCGGAGTTTCTTATATGAAGTACGGCTATTTTGACGACAACGCAAAGGAATATGTCATTACGCGGGCGGATACGCCCCTGCCGTGGATCAATTATCTCGGCAGCGACGGATTCTTCTCGCTGATCAGCAACACCTGCGGCGGTTACAGTTTTTATAAGGATGCAAAGCTTCGGCGCATCACGCGGTTCCGCTACAACAGCGTGCCGCACGACGACGGCGGACGATGCTTCTATATCTGCGACGGCGACACGGTTTGGAGCCCCGCGTTTCTTCCGGCGAAAACACCGCTCGATTTTTACCGCTGCCGGCACGGACTCGGGTATTCCGTCTTTGAAGGCAAAAAGAACGGCGTTTCCGCCGTCCTTACGGTCACGGTTCCGATGCACACCGATATGGAGGTGCAGAAGCTCGTTCTGACCAACGAGAGCGACGTCGAAAAAGCACTGACCGTTTACGGCGTTGTCGAGTGGTGCCTCTGGAACGCGGTTGACGATTCCACCAATTTCCAGCGCAACTGGAACATCGGCGAGGTCGAACTCGAAGGCAGCACCGTCTACCATAAGACCGAATACCGCGAACGCCGCAACCATTATGCGTTCTATTCCGTCAACGCGCCGATCGACGGGTTCGATACCGATCGCGATACGTTCCTCGGTCGTTTTCGCGGCTGGAGCGAGCCGCAGGCTGTCGAAGGCCGAACGTCCTTCCAAAGCGTCGCGGCAGGCTGGGCACCGATTGCAGCGCTCAAAAAGACGCTCGTGCTTACGCCGGGCGGATCGATAACGCTTCTCTACCGGCTCGGTTACGTCGAGAATCCGGAGGATCGGAAGTTCACGGCGCTGAACGTTATCAATAAGGAAAAGGCGCATGAAATGCTGGCAGCATTTGAAACGGAAGCACAGTTTGACGCAGCACTTTTGAAACTGCGAGAATACTGGACGTCACTTCTCTCCCGTTTTTCCGTGCGCAGCAGCGAGGAAAAGCTCGACCGCATGGTCAATATCTGGAACCAGTACCAGTGCATGGTCACGTTCAATATGAGCCGCAGCGCTTCCTATTATGAAAGCGGCACAGGACGCGGCATGGGCTTTCGCGACAGCTGTCAGGACCTTCTCGGCTTTGTGCATCTGATTCCCGAACGCGCCCGAGAACGCATCATTGATATCGCGTCGATCCAGTTTGCGGACGGCAGCACCTATCACCAGTATCAGCCGCTGACCAAACGCGGCAATGCCGACGTGGGTTCCGGTTTCAACGACGATCCTCTGTGGCTTGTTGCCTGCACCTGCGCGTACATTCGCGAAACCGGCGACTTTACGATCCTTGACGAGCCGACGCCGTTTAACAACGAGGAAGGCTCCGAGGTCCCGCTTCTGGAGCATTTGCGCCGCAGCATCGGTTATACGGTGTCGCACCGCGGTCCGCACGGGCTGCCTTTGATCGGACGCGCCGACTGGAACGACTGTCTGAATCTGAACTGTTTCAGTCTCACGCCCGGCGAAAACTTCCAGACCTGCTCGAATTTCGAGAGCGGCAAGGCGGAGAGCGTCTTTATCGCGGGCATGTTCGTAAAATACGGCACAGAGTACGCCGTGTTGTGTGATCGGATCGGACGTTCGGAGGAAGCCGAAGCGGTGCGTGCACATGTCCGGGAGATCGAGGCAGCGACGCTGACTGCAGGCTGGGACGGCGAATGGTTCCGCCGCGCGTACGACGCGTTTGAGCGTCCGATCGGAAGTTGTGAAAACGACGAGGGCAAGATCTACATCGAGCCGCAGGGCATGTGTGTGATGGCAGGCATCGGCGGCAAGGAGTACGGCAGGCGCGCGCTCGCTTCGACCGAGAAATACCTCGGCAACGCGTTCGGCATCGAATTGCTGCATCCGTGCTATACGGAATACCATGATTATCTCGGCGAGATCTCCTCGTATCCGCCCGGATACAAGGAGAACGGTTCCGTGTTCTGCCACAACAATCCGTGGATCACACTTGCGTACTGTGCATTGAGGGACGGCAATGGCGCGTTCGATCTCTACACGCGCAACGCCCCCTCCTACATCGAGGACAAGAGCGAGATCCACCGTACGGAGCCCTACTGCTACAGTCAGACGATCGCCGGGCGCGATGCGAAGACCTATGGCGAAGCGAAAAACGCATGGCTCACCGGTACCGCCGCATGGTCGTTCGTTGCCGTCAGTCAGGGAATTCTGGGCATCCGTCCTGACTATGACGGAATGATCGTCGATCCGTGTCTGCCCGACACAATGGACGGCTATGAAGCGGAACGGCTCTTCCGCGGCACGCGCTATTGCATCACGGTCCGCCGCGGCGAACGCAAGGGCATGACCGTAAACGGCAAACCGGTCACAGGCAATACCGTCCCGCTGACCGACGTGCCGGTCTGTACGGTTGAACTTACAATTTAACGGAATCCGATGGCGGGGCGGCACTCCACGACATGCCGTTTCGACCATGCAAATAAAAGGAGGTAACAACCGTCAGCTCGCGGTGCGGCAGTGTGGAGACCTGTCGTAATGTGCGACGCCCCTCGCGGGTGCGCATGAGGTCGCAAGGAGTAGTCCGAACGGTCAGGGCAAAGCAATATGTCGGAAGTAGTACTGAAGAATCTCAAGAAGGTGTACGACAACAAGGTGACTGCGGTCCACGACGTGAACCTCGCGATCAAGGACAAGGAATTCATCGTGCTGGTCGGTCCGTCCGGCTGCGGCAAATCGACGACGCTCAGAATGGTCGCCGGGCTCGAAGAGATCAGCGACGGCGAGCTGTACATTGACGGGAGACTGGTCAATGACGTTGCGCCGAAAGACAGAGACATCGCAATGGTCTTCCAGAGTTATGCGCTGTATCCGCACATGACGGTGTACGAGAACATGGCGTTCGCGCTGAAGCTCCGCAAGGTCCCGAAAAAGGAGATTGACAAAAAGGTGCGTGAGGTCGCGGCGATCCTTGACATCACAGAGTATCTGAGCCGTAAGCCAAAGGCGTTGTCCGGCGGTCAGAGGCAGCGTGTCGCGATCGGCAGAGCGATGGTTCGCGATCCGAAGGTCTTTCTGATGGACGAACCACTCAGTAACCTCGACGCAAAGCTTCGCAACCAGATGCGCGCGGAGATCATCAAGCTTCGCAAGCGCATCAATACGACGTTCATGTACGTCACGCACGACCAGACCGAGGCAATGACGCTCGGCGATC
>CAMNHT010000116.1 GCA_946539625.1 uncultured Clostridia bacterium
TAGATCTCCGACGGGTTCGCCGCGTTCAGGCACTTTGCAACCGTGCGCCGCGCGTCGTCCAGTCCCTTATGCGCGTCGCGCGCGAAGCTGTGGAAGCTCGACGGATTGCCGTAAAACTCCGTGTAGTACGGGATCATCGCCTCGATGACCTCGGGCAGGACCTTGGTGGTCGCCGCATTGTCAAGATAAACGTGCATGTTCGATCCTCTTTTTCTGTTCGATATGATCTTCGGTAAGCTCTCCGATGGTGGTTTCCAGAAGGACGGCATTGATGCGGCTCTGCAGCTTCAAAAAGAGCGGACGCGCCGAGCACGTGCAGGCGTTTTCGCACGGGTTCGCGTCGCTTCCGACGCAGTCGACCACGTCCGTACTGCCTTCCAGTGCGCGAAGCACCTCCAGAACGCTGATCTTCTGCGGTTCCTTCGTCAGAAGATAGCCGCCCGCCTTGCCGCGCGCCGTTTTAACGAGCCCCGCGTTTTTCAGCGAACGCATCAGCTGCTCGAGGTACGCCTCCGAAATGCCCTGTTCCGCCGCCACAGCTGCAAGCGATACAGGCCCTTCCCCGTAATGTGCCGCAAGCTCGACGACTGCGCGCAAGCCGTATGTTCCTTTTGTAGAAAACTTCATCGTTAATCCCTACCGTTTCACTCGGCTTTATATTACAGATATCCTCCCCAAATGTCAAGTGTTTTACTCGCCTTTTGAAAATATACTTTCCGCGTGACAGCCGGCGCGATCCGTGATATACTGGATCAAAACAAAGCAGAGAGGTCGTTATGATCGGGATCGAAGAGATCGCGCCGGAGGCGCTTCCGGCGTTCTGGGACGCGCATATCCGGTATCTGATCGATGATGGGATCATTTCCGATGACGAGGATATCGCATACTTTTCCGGCGGCGAATACCGCGGGATCATTGAGGCGCATATGAGGCGGGAGCGGAACCGCCATCATATCGCGTACTTTCTGCGCGGCGGGGCGCGGATCGGCGCGGCGTCCTGGTGCATCTATGAGGACGAGGGCGGAAAATGCTTCATCCTCGACTTCTGGGTCTTTTTCGCCTTTCGCGGGAACGGAACGGGGCACGACTGCTTTGAAGCGCTGACACGGTATGCGGCGGCGGACGGCGCCGAATGGTACGAGCTGAACAGCGAAAAGGAAGCGTCCGTGCGGTTTTGGAAATCGCTCGGATTCATCGAAAACGGCGTGGATGAATATGACATGCCGCTGTTTGTCAAAGGAAAACCGGAGGTTTGCAATGATATGGATCGTCCCTGAAGCCGAAGAAAAGAGCCGGATCGCGCGGCTGATCCTTGAAGCGTTGCCCGAATGGTTCGGGATCCCGGAGGCGCGGGAAAGCTATATCAAGGAGAGTGCGGACGAGATCATGATCGCTTCTACGGAAAACGGCGTGCCGAACGGATTTTTGTGTCTCAAGCAGACCGGCAGGGATACCGTCGAGCTTGCCGTGATGGGCGTCCTCAAGGAATACCATCGGAAAGGGATCGGCACCGCGCTCTTTCAGGCGGCAAAGGCGATCGCAGCGGAGCGGGGCTACTCCTTTCTGCAGGTCAAGACCGTGCAGATGGGTCGATACGAGGAGTACGACCGCACAAACCTGTTCTATCTCAGCTTGGGGTTCAGGGAATTCGAGGTGTTTCCGACGCTCTGGGACGAGTGGAACCCCTGTCAGATCTACGTGATGTCGCTCCGGTGAGGTGCTGTATGGAGATCGAAATCAGGAAAATGGAGACCGACGCCGAATTCAGGGGCAAGGCGTACGTGCATTGGCGCTGCTGGCACGCGGCGTATACGGGGCTGATCGATCAGTCGTATCTTAATAAATTCACGCCGGAAAAATGCGAGGAGATCGCGTACCGTTGGCCGGACAATATCCTGATCGCAAAGGACGGCGAACGCGTCGTCGGGTTTGCCGGATACGGCGAAGCGGACCCCGCTGCCGGCGAGCTCTTTGCGCTGTACGTTCTGAAGGCGTATTGGGGTACCGGCGTTGCGCAGCTGCTGATGCGTGCGGCGCTTGAACAGCTTTCTTCCTGCCCGAAGATCGGACTTTGGGTATTGAAGGAAAACCCGCGCGCGATCCGCTTCTATGAAAAATGCGGCTTTCGGAAAACCGGCGAAGAAAAGGCGCTGCCTACGCTGAACGCCTCGGAGATTCGAATGGTGCTGGAGCGAAAAAAGGAATACGCGTTTACCGCCGCGTTACGGGAAACGCCGGAAAACGGCGGCGCATACGTGATCTTTCCGTGGGATATCCGAACGGAATTCCGAAAAGGACGCGTCAAGGTCCATGCCACGTTCGACGGCGTTCCGTATGACGGAAGCATCGTCAATATGGGCGTGAAGGACGCGGATGGGAACGTCTGTTATATCATCGGCGTGCGGAAAGACATTCGAAAGCAGCTTGGAAAAAAGCACGGCGACACGATCTGCGTCGTGATCACGGAACGGGAGACGAACGTATGACTGGAAAACTGTTTATTCAGGCGATCGGGAAATTCCTTTTGGGGGTCGTTCTCATCGGGCTTTTGCTGTTTCTGCCCGCGGGAAGTCTGCGTTATTGGAATGCGTGGCTGTTTCTCGGCATTCTGTTTGTGCCGATGTTTATCGCCGGGATCGTGATGATATTCAAAAATCCCGCACTTTTAAAGAAGCGTCTGAATGCAAAAGAGAAGGAGAATGAACAAAAGGCGGTGCTTGCGTTCTCCGGGATCATGTTTCTTGCCGCGTTTGTCGTCGCGGGGCTGAACTTCCGCTTTCAATGGATCGTGCTGCCCGCGTGGGCGGTATGGGTCGGCGCTGGCGTGTTTCTGACAGCATATCACATGTATGCGGAGGTCCTGCGGGAAAACACCTATCTTTCGCGGACGATCGAGGTGCAGGAAAACCAAAAGGTCATCGACACGGGGCTGTACGGGATTGTGCGACATCCGATGTACAGCGCGACGCTGTTTCTGTTCCTGTCCATGGGGATCGTGCTCGGCTCACCGATCTCCTTTGCGATCCTGCTCCTGTATATTCCGATCATCGCGTTGCGGATGAAAAACGAGGAAAAGGTACTCGAGGAAGGGCTTGCGGGCTACAAAGAATACATGACCCGCGTGAAGTTCAAGGTGATTCCCTTTATCTGGTGATGACAAAAACAGCAAAGACGGGAGAGGCGCTTGCCTCCCCCGTCTTTTGATTTTGGTTCAGAGATCCATAAGGATCGCGCGGCACGGCGCGCCGTCGGTTTCGCCGAGGTTAATCGGCGCGCAGTTCAGAAGATACGCGCCGTCCGGCACTTCGGAAAGCCGGACCCCTTCGAGCAAAACGACCTCCGCGGAAAGCAGCGCAAGATGTACCGCCATCGGCGCATCCTCGGGTCCCACCGTCTGCGATTCATTGCCGATCAGATCGATCCCTGCGTTTGCAAACGTCTTTGCGGCTTCGAGTGTAACAGTCGCGTTTCCCTTAATGAGAATGCGACGTTCTGCGCCGGGACACGCTTTTTGCGCAGCTTTAAGCAATGCCCGCGCTTCCCGTTCATTGACGTCGCCCTGCGCCGTTCCCACATATGCGGGACCGACGAATTTTTCGAGTGCGACGGATCCGACGCCTCTTCCGTCCTTCAGAAAGTGCAGCGGCGCATCGACATGCGTGCCGTTGTGCGCGCACATCGAGAACACGGAAAGATTGTATCCGTCTCCGGTTTCAAGGCTTGCAAGCAGTTCTTTTATCGGCTCCGGATCGCCCGGATAGACCGCGCAACCGAACACCGGCTGTGAAATATCGTAGGTCATCGTGTTATCATCCGTTCTTTTATTGCTCTGTGTTACGGGTTTTGATCTTCGGGCAGCAGTTCGATCACGGCCAGTTCCGGTCGGTTCCAGATGCGCGGCGCGGCGGTGGATTCCCGCGCGAGTCCGCGGCTGACGATCATCGTCGTTTCGCCGACACGGTATTCTCCGCCCGCGTACTTCGGAAACCATCCTTCCCCCGGCGAAAACAACCCGTTCAAAATACCCGGTATCCGCACCTGTCCGCCGTGCGCATGTCCTGAAAGCACAAGATCAAAGCTGTACTTTGCATACGTTTCGATCAGCTCGGGGCGATGCGCAAGCAGGATCGAATACCGTCCGTCTGTTCCGGCCGCTGCGGATTGCAGCTGTTTTTCCGTCACGGCTTCCCTCGCTGCTTTTCGCAGATCAACCGCGCTTTCATCTATGTCGATTTCCGCGCAGGCGGGATCATCAATGCCGCAGATTTGCAGCGTCGTGCGTCCGACCGTGACAGTTTCGTTGGTTCCGTGAAGGATCGGGATACCAAGCTCTTGCACCGCATTAAAAAGCGCTTCCGGATCTTCGTGCCAGTATTCATGGTTTCCGGAAACGTAGAAGCATAGATAACGTTCGGCGACATATTCCAGTACGATCTTCGTGTTGTCGTTTTTAAGATCGTCGTCGAAGATATCTCCCCCGAGCAAAACCAAATCCGGCTTCTGCGCGTCGATCGCGTCGAGAAGTTCCCGTTGTCCCTCGCCGTATCCGCAGGAATGGAGATCCGTAAGAAGCACGATCCGTACCGGCGAAAGAATACGCTCGTCCGAAACCGTATAAGAAACGACACGCAGCCGCGTATCTAATGCGGACAACGCCAGCAAGAGAACGACGGCTGCGATGACAGCTATGATGATTGTACGCTTTCTGCGCATTGTAAAGGCTTACAGCGCCTGTTCAATGAATGCGGCAAGCTGTGCCTTCGGACGCGCGCCTGCGCTCTGATCGAGCACGTCGCCGTCCTTGAACAGAACGAGATTCGGGATCGAGCTGACGCGATACTTTTCGCAAAGCTCGGGCTCCTCGTCGACATTGACCTTCATGAAAGCAACTCTGCCTTCGTATTCGTCCGCAAGCTGTTCAATGAACGGACCGACCATGCGGCACGGACCGCACCA
>CAMNHT010000117.1 GCA_946539625.1 uncultured Clostridia bacterium
CGGTTGTCGAGCGCCCAAAGCCGCTCGGAAAAGCCGTCCTTCGATACGCCGTCCAAAGCGGCGTCCATTTCATACATCTTGCTGTCCAATAGGTCGCAGATACTAAGCACCTCCGCTTCCGGGAACATCGGAAGACGCGGGCTGCCGAATTCGGGCTTTCCGTGGTGCGACAGGATCATGTGCTCAAGGAGCATCGCGGTTTTCGGCTCGATCATCGTGATCTCCGCGGCGGCGGCGATCATCGTCATGCCCATGTTGATGTGACCTAACAGCTGCCCGTCGTTTGTATACGCGCCCGCAATGCCGAGCGTGTCTGCGTCAAGCTCTTTGATCTTTCCGACATCGTGCAGGATCGCGCCTGCAAACAACAGGTCCTTATGGAGCGAGGGATAGAGCTCCGCGATTCGCTGCGCAAGATGCAGCACCGCGCAGGTGTGGTGCAACAGTCCGCCGCGCGTCGCATGGTGAAGCTTCACGCCCGCGGGATAGATCAGAAGCTGTTCACGGTTTTCGCGCAGGATGTACTGCACGATGCGTTTGAGATCCTCGTCGGAAAATGCGCCGGCGGTGTTGTAGAGCTCGTCGTACATTGTCTGCGGATCAAACGGCGCGGTCGGGATGATCCCGCCCATGTCCACGTTGTCCTCCGGGGCAGCAAGGCGGATCCGATCGATCTTGAACTGTTCGGTGTCCTTCCACACCTGCACCGTGCCACGCACCTTGACGATGTCGTTCACGTCGAAACTTCCGTGCGTCACGCGCGAATAGTTCCACAGCTTTGCCACACACTCGCCGTCCGAATCGGCAAGCACCATATCGAGATACTCCGTTCCCTTGACGTCCGTGCGCACCGCAACGCTCTTTACAAGGCAAAAGCCCTCCGTCGTGCCGTACGCTTCCCTGATCAATCGCATTTTTCCCATGGTTCCATCCTCCTGTTTTTTCCAGTATAACAGAGTTTTGCGAAAAATTCCACTATCCGTTGCACAAAAACGGACGAATATGATATACTGAACCGTCGAAAGGACACGAAAGGACAGAGGTATGGAACGGCAGCGGTTTGAAGTGATCGTGATCGGCGCGGGACACGCGGGGTTGGAGGCGGCGCTCGCTTCTTCGCGCATGGGTCTTAAAACGCTTCTTCTCACGCTCAATCTCGACAGCATCGGCATGATGCCCTGCAACCCCGCGATCGGCGGCACCGGCAAGGGACACCTCGTGCGCGAGGTCGACGCCATGGGCGGCGAGATGGGACTTGCCGCGGACGAAACGCTGATTCAGATGCGCATGCTGAATACGAGCAAAGGTCCTGCGGTCCACAGCTTACGCGCGCAGATGGACAAGCGCCGCTATCACGAGCGCATGAAGCGCGCCGCGGAACGGCAGCCAAATCTCACGCTCGTGCAGGGCGAGGTCACGGAGATTGTAACCGAAAACGGGCGCGTGTCCGGGGTAAAGACCGACGAGGGCTTTTCCTACGCCTGCCGCGCGGTTGTGGTATGTTCCGGCGTATACTTAAAAAGCCGGATCCTCATCGGCGAATGGTCAAGGCTTTCCGGTCCGTGCGGCATGATGCGAAGCGAAGGCTTATCCGACGCGCTTCGCGGGCTCGGCATCCCGCTGCAGCGGTTCAAGACCGGCACGCCCGCAAGGGTCCGCAAAAGCTCATTGGACCTCGACGAAATGGAGATCCAGCGCGGCGACGAACCGACGCCCGCGTTCTCCTTCCTAAACGGGCGGCTGAACCTTGTTCAGGACCCGTGTTATCTCACCTATACGAATCAGCAGACGCACGATATCATCCTGAAAAACCTCGACCGCTCGCCGATGTACGCGGGGCGCATCCACGCGACCGGCACGCGCTACTGCCCGTCGATCGAGGACAAGATCGTGCGCTTTCCGGACCACGACCGGCACCAGATCTTCATCGAGCCGGAAGGCAGAACGACCGAGGAAATGTATGTGCAGGGCATGAGCACCTCGCTGCCCGCGGACGTGCAGGTGGACATGCTTCACACCATGCCGGGGCTTCGACGCTGCGAAGTCATGCGATTGGGTTACGCGATCGAATACGACTGCCTCGTGCCGAATGTACTGAATCTTTCGCTGATGGTAAAGGACGTCCCGGGGCTTTTCACCGCAGGACAGGTGAACGGCTCGAGCGGCTATGAGGAAGCCGCGGCGCAGGGTTTTTATGCCGGCGTGAACGCCGCGCTCTTTGTAAAAGGCGAGGAGCCGTTTTTCCTCGGCAGAAGCGACGCCTATACCGGCGTGCTCGTCGACGACCTTGCCACCAAGGGCACGCCCGAACCGTACCGTATGATGACGAGCCGCTGCGAGTACCGCCTGCTTCTGCGGCAGGACAACGCGGATCTCAGGCTCACCGAACGCGCAAGGCGGCTGGGGCTCATCACCGACGAGCGCTATGCCGCGCTGCAGCGAAAAAAAGAGGGCATCGCAAAAGCAATGGAACGGCTCGGCACGCATGTGCCGCCGAGTGACGCGCTGCGCGTGTATCTTGAATCCGTCGGCGAAAGCGTTCCGGCGTCCGGTGTGAAGCTCTTTGACCTATTGAAGCGCCCGAACGTGCGCTATACGGACCTGCTTGCGCTTTTTGACTGCCTCGAACCGCTCGAGCCCGCGGTCGAGGAGCAGATCGACGTCATGGCGCATTACGACGGCTATATCGAAAAGCAGACCGAACAGGTACGCCGCTTCCGGGCGATGGAGGAGACGCCGCTGCCGGAGGACCTCGATTATATGACGCTCGACGGGCTGCGGCTCGAAGCGCGGCAAAAGCTCAATGCGCAGCGTCCCGAAAACCTCGGGCAGGCGTCGCGCATCTCCGGCGTGTCGCCCGCGGACGTCGGCGTGCTGCTGGTATATCTCAAGAGAGGATCGAACCATGCGTGACCTTTTGAAACAAACCATTCCGAATCTCACCGACGAAGCATGCGACAAATTTGTCGCATACTATGACCTGCTCATCGACTGGAACACGCGGATGAACCTGACCGCGATCACGGAGAAGGAGGAGGTCGTAAAGAAGCACTTTTACGATTCGCTTGCGGCGCTTCCGTACCTATCTGACGGCGCGAAGGTCGCGGACGTCGGAACCGGCGCGGGCTTTCCCGCGATCCCGCTGCTGATCATGAACCCGACGCTTCAGATCACGCTTGTCGATTCGCTGCAAAAGCGGCTGACGTTCCTCGAAGAAGTCCTGAAAACGCTCGATCTCAAGGCAGAAATCGTCCATGCGCGGGCGGAGGATTTCGGGCGCGATCCGAAATACCGCGGGCAATTCGACGCAACGGTTTCCCGCGCAGTGGCGTCGCTTCCCGTGCTTCTCGAACTTACCGTACCGCTTTTGAAAGTCGGCGGCAAAGCGTACTGCTATAAGGGCGACGTAACAGAGGAGCTTCCTCTTGCAAAATCCGCTCTGCATCTTCTGCACACAACCGCCGAAGCCGTCCCCGCGGAATCGGACTACGGCGCGCGCACACTGGTGATATGCACCAAAAACGCACCAACTCCGTCGACCTACCCGCGCAAGGCGGGGATGCCCGTAAAGAAGCCGCTGTAAGGCGAGGGGATGACCTCCACCTGACGGGGGAGGTGTCGCCGATAGGCGACGGAGGGGGAGACAAGCAGGACTACCCCTCAGTCTCGGCAAGCCTCGACAGCTCCCCTGACAAGGGGAGCTCGAATACGGGCAGCCTACCCGCGCAAGGCGGGTCTTCCCGCGAAGAAGCCGCTGTAAGACAGGAATTGACCTCCACCTGACGGGGGAGGTGTCGCCGATAGGCGACGGAGGGGGAGACAAGCAGGACTACCCCTCAGTCTCGGCAAGCCTCGACAGCTCCATTTCGTTACGGCGAAAGGTCGCGCGTTTCCCGCACGTACGATGCTCCCTGACAAGGGAAGCTCAAAACACAAACGACCTACCAGCGCAAAGCGAGACTGCCGAACAAGAAACCGCTATGATATGAAAGAGGCTTCCCCTCAAGGGGAAGCTGTCTATGGTACGCGCGGGAAGTGCGCGATCTACCGCTGTAACGGAGCACAGCGGAGTGTCAACACAGTTGACTGATGAGGTGTTGCTCTTCTGCGTTACACCTCATCTGCCTGACGGCACCTTCCCCTCAAGGGGAAGGCAATGGGAAAGGTCGACCTACCCGCGCAAGGCGGGATTGCCGAGCAAAAAACCTTTGTAAGGTTTTTTGCGTGAAATCTGCCCTTCGGGCAGGTGAAATCGCTGCGCGGTGAAATATTCCCTGCGGGAACGTGAAAGAGGTTTTCCCTTGAGGGGAAGCTGTCGATGGTACGCGCGGGAAGTGCGCGATCTACCGCTGTAACGGAGCACAGCGGAATGTCAACACAGTTGACTGATGAGGTGTTGTTCTTCTGCGTTACACCTCATCCGCCTGACGGCACCTTCCCCTCAAGGGAAAGGCAATGGGGAAGGTCGACCTACCCGCGCAAGGCGGGGATGCCCGCAAAGAAGCCGCTGTAAGGCGGCAATGATGCTTGCGCTTTGCGCAAATGATGTTGCTTCGCAATGATGATTGCGGCTTTGCCGCAAGTGATGTGTTTCTGCGGGAACATAAAGCGGAAGCGCGGTAGGGACGGGCATTGCCCGTCCGCTTGCAGCAGGATGAACGGAGGAATGCTATGAAACAATATACCGTCGATGCATTTACCGACAAGCCGTTCCACGGTAATCCCGCGGCGGTTTGCGTCATGGACCGGTGGATCTCCGATGAAACGATGCAGGCGATCGCGGCGGAGAACAACCTTGCCGAGACCGCGTTCGTCGTGCGGGAGGGGGAGCGCTATCGCATCCGCTGGTTCACGCCGATGACGGAGGAGGAGCTGTGCGGACATGCAACGCTTGCGGCGT
>CAMNHT010000118.1 GCA_946539625.1 uncultured Clostridia bacterium
TACTGCGCGACGTGCGACGGTTTCCTTTATAAGGGCAAGACGATCGCAGTCTTCTGCGGTTCGAAGGAATTTGAGCACGAGGTGACCTACCTTGCGGAGCTCGCGGAAAAGGTCTATCTGTTTACGCCGTATGCCTGCGAGCTATCGCGCGAAAACATCGTCATGAATCCCGGAAAGCTAAAGGCGATCCGCGGCGAAAAGAAAGCGGACGGCGTGGAACTTTTAGACGGCACGGTGCTCGACGTGAACGGCGTATTTATCATCCGTCCCGCGGTCGCGCCGGCAAACCTTCTGAAAGGCCTTGCAATGAACGGCGCGGACATCGCGGTGGATCGCAATATGGCGACCAACAAGCCCGGATGCTTTGCGGCGGGCGACTGCACCGGACGTCCCTATCAGCTCACCAAGGCCGTCGGCGAGGGCAACGTCGCGGCGCACAGCATCGTCGCTTACCTTGCGGAACAGCAGGCGTAACCGGCAATCCTCAGACACAAAAGCCTGTCGTTGGCGCACGCGTCAGGCAACGGCAGAGACGGAAAAAGAATCATTGTCAGAGGCCCGATTCGGTACCATACCGGATCGGGCTTTTGCGGTTCGGAACGTCGGACCCGTTGCCGATAAAAATGCGTGCATTTTGTAAGAAGGTGTTGTATAATCACTCTGATGTGATACCGCCGGGGCAACAGAGAACAGAAAAACGGGTCGGAATATATGCATCTGCGCCGTTGTCAGCGACCCATCAAGGTCCGGAGCCTGCTGAAAATGATGAAGCGCGCAGGACCGCATGCGATCAGGCGCATTGGCAGGAACTTCAAGCGCAGGATCGCGGGCAAAACGGTCGATCCGACCGAACAGGGATAAACGAAAAAGACAACCGAAACGGTATGGAAATGAAACGCGCGCCGCAGAAGCGGCACGCGAAAGCGGGAGGGAATATGGCACCGATCGGCAAGGAAGATTATATGGAGCCGCGCTGCCTTTTGTGTGAGGAGCCGTACGGCGCGGAGACGCAGGTAAAGCCCGTGCCGCAGCAGCGGATCATGGAAAAGGTGGACGAGTACATGTCGCGCCGCGACTACGCGGGCGTGGAGCGGCACCTCTTGTATTGGCTTGAGGAGGCGAAGCTCGGGCACGATCAAAGAGGCGAGCTGATGATTCGAAACGAGCTCGTCGGGCATTACCGCAAAACGGGCGACCGCGAAAAGGCGTTTCTGCATGCCGAAGCGGCGCTAAAGCTTTTGGATGCGCTCGGTTTCGAAGGGACGATCACGGCGGGCACGACCTGTGTGAACGCCGCGACCGCGTATCAGGCGTTTGGCGAGCCCGAACGGGCGTTTGCGATCTTTGAACGCGCGCGGAAAAGCTACGAGGCGATCCCGTCTCTGAAACCGGAGCTCCTCGGCGGACTGTACAACAACATGGGATTGACGCTCGTTTCTTTGAAGCGCTTTTCGGAAGCGAACGCGCTCTATGGAAAAGCGATCGAAACGATGGCAAGCGCGTCGCACGGCGCTTTGGAGCAGGCGATCACGTATCTCAACATGGCGAACGCCGCAGAGGAGGAGAAGGGGCTTTTGGACGCTTCGGAGACGATCGACGCGTGCCTGGAGACCGCGCAGCGGCTTTTGGATGTGCCGGACGTCCCGCACGACGGGTATTACGCGTTCGTGTGCGAGAAGTGCGCGCCGACGTTTGAATACTATGGCTGGTTTCAGGCGGCAAATGATCTCAACGCACGCGCGAGGACATGGTATGAACGGGCTTGAGCTTTCTGAACGGTTCTATCTGGAATACGGTCGCCCGATGCTCGAAGAACAGTTTCCGACGCTGCTCCCGTATCTTGCGGTCGGGTTGTTCGGCAGCGGTTCGGAGTGCATGGGCTTCGATGACGAAATCAGCCGCGATCACGATTTCGAGCCGGGATTCATGCTGCTGCTGCCGGGCGAGGACATCGTCGACCGAAGGGCGGCGTTTCAGCTCGAACGCGCGTATTATAAGCTCCCGAAGGAATTCATGGGGCTGAAAAGAAGCACGATCGCGCCGGTCGGCGGCGCGCGGCACGGGGTCTTGCGCACGGCGGAGGTTTTCGAAAACAAGGTCGGCGCGAGTGACGGGATCCTCACCGTTTCGCAATGGCTGACCATGCCGGAGCACGCGCTCTCGGAAGCAACGAACGGCAGGCTGTTCTATGATGGGTATGGCGAGGTGAGCCGCATCCGCGAGGGGCTTTCCGCGTATCCCGAGGATGTCCGCAGAAAAAAGCTTGCGGGAAATCTCCTTCTGATGGCGCAGGCGGGGCAGTATAACTATATGCGCTGTCTCGGTCACGGCGAAACCGGCGCGGCGCAGCTTGCGGTCGCGGAATTTACAAAAGCCGCGATGCAGGCGACGTTCCTTTTGAACGGCGTATATATGCCGTATTATAAATGGAGCTTCCGCGCGATGCGGGGATTACCGAAGCTTTCGATGCTTGCGGAAACGCTCGAGGTGCTGCTCTGTACCGACAACGAGCCGGAAACGGCGGAATCGAAATACGGCATGATCGAGGACGCCGCGTCCGACATGATCGACGAGCTTATGAATCAACATCTTACAAAGGCGATCTGCGGCGATCTCGAAAAGCATGCGTATTCGGTCAACGATTCGATCGAGGACGGCGACATCCGCAATCTGCATATTTTAGCGGCGGTGTGAAGACGCTTCTTCCTTTGTCATCCTGAGCAAAGCGAAGGATCTTACCGCATTTCGAAGATTCTTCGTCGCTTCACTCCTCAGAATGACAGAGGATCAATTACGGTTGATTTCTCTGTAGGGGCGGATCGTATCCACCCGCCAAAACAGCGGAACGGGAAGATAGGATCTTTCCTTACACAAGAATCAGCTTATGCCGTAAATTGCAGATCGGATCGTAGGGGACGTCGACCCCGACGTCCCGCTTGAATTGCCGGCAACGCGCACACGGAAGCCTTCTCCTTGAGGAGAAGGTGTCACCGAAGGTGACGGATGAGGTGGATGCGCAGAAAGCGTAGCTTTCGCGGATGAATGAATTGCGCTTACGCGCATGAATTGGCTGACGCCATGAATTGTCCTTCGGACGTGAATTGACGGCGGAGCTGTCATGAATTGCCCTGCGGGCATGAAAGGAAGACTATGAACATTCACGGATTACAGAAAATGACGCTTTTAGACTTTCCGGGACGCGTGGCGTGCACGGTGTTTTTGGGCGGGTGTGATCTGAAGTGCCCATTCTGCCACAATGCCGAACTTATCGACGGCACGGCAAAGCCGGTTATGGACGACACGGAGCTGCTGCGGTTCCTCGAAAAGCGCAAAGGGCTTTTGGACGGTGTGGCGTTTACGGGCGGCGAACCGACATTAAGGACGGATCTTCCGGACCTTCTGCGAACGATCAAGGCGATGGGCTATCCAGTCAAGCTCGACACCAACGGCATGCATCCGGATCGGCTCAAGGCCATGCTCGATGAAGGACTTCTGGACTACGTTGCGATGGACGTCAAGGGCGGACCGCATCATTATGCGCATATATGCGGTTTCCCTAAAATGGATCTTGCGCCGATTTCCGAGAGCATTTCCATCCTCAAAAACAGCAAAATCGACTATGAGTTCCGCACGACCGTCGTTCAGGAACTTCACGATTTGTCAGACTTTACCGCAATTTCCGAGTGGATCGCCGGCGCTCGAGCCTACTACCTCCAGGCGTTCACCGACCGCGATACGGTGGTATATGAGAACTTCCATGCACCCACAAGGGAATGCATGGAACGGTATGCCGAAGTTGTCCGAAAAACCGTACCGAACACGGCGTTAAGGGGCTTATAGCCTACGTTTTTTCACTGCTCGCCCGCCGTATATGCCGTTTTGCATATGCAACGCATAAATACAAGATATTGTATGATTTGTTAATAATCACCACTAGATATTGACACGAGACCCCCACTTGTGGTAAAGTGACAACGCTCGGAACTGCGGCAAAGCGTCCGAGCCGCAAAATTTTGAAAGCTTTACCTCAGAGGGGGATCATTTTATGTACGAGGTCATTAAAAGAGACGGAAAGCTCGCCGAATTCTCGATCGGCAAGATCACGGCGGCGATCACAAAGGCATTCGAAGCGACGGGGAAACAGTATCATCCCAGCGTGATTGAGCTTCTTTCGCTGCACGTCACGAGCGATTTTGAGGGCAAGATCAGAGACGACAAGATCACGGTCGAGGAGATCCAGGACAGCGTCGAAAAGGTGCTGTCGGAATCCGGCTACGCAGATGTCGCAAAGGCATACATCCTCTACCGCAAGCAGCGCGAGAAGATCCGCAACATCAACTCCACGATGCTGAACTACAAGGATCTCGTCGACAACTATCTGAAGATCAGCGACTGGCGTGTCAAGGAGAATTCGACGGTGACCTACTCGGTCGGCGGTCTGATTCTTTCTAACTCCGGCGCGATCACGGCGAACTATTGGTTAAGTGAGATTTACGACAGCGAGATCGCCGAAGCGCACCGCTCGGCGGCGATCCATCTGCACGATCTTTCCATGCTCACCGGCTACTGCGCGGGCTGGAGCTTAAAGCAGCTTATCCAGGAAGGCCTCGGCGGCGTTCCCGGCAAGATCACGTCCTCTCCGGCAAGCCATCTTAGTACCCTCTGCAATCAGATGGTCAACTTCCTCGGCATCATGCAGAACGAATGGGCGGGTGCGCAGGCGTTTTCGTCGTTCGACACGTACCTTGCGCCGTTCGTCAAGGTCGATAACCTTTCCCAGAAGGAAGTCAAGCAGTGCGTGCAGTCGTTCATCTACGGCGTCAACACGCCGTCCCGCTGGGGCACGCAAGCGCCGTTCAGTAACATTACCCTTGACTGGACCGTGCCGAAGGA
>CAMNHT010000119.1 GCA_946539625.1 uncultured Clostridia bacterium
GTGATCGTCGGCGGCACATCGGATACGGACGATTATGTGAGGCACCTGTATGAAATGGCAGGAAACAATCCTTCCATTATTTTCACGGGGTTTCAGCAGGGAGCGGTGCTGGAAGAGCTGTACAGCAACGCCTACCTATATGTACTGCCGAGCGATCTGGAGGGGATGCCGCTGACACTGTTGGAGGCCATGAACTACGGATGCTGCTGTGTGACCTCTGATATCGGCGAATGCACAGACGTGATGAATGGCTGCGGCGTTACGTTCCCGCGCGGAAACGCGGAAGCGCTGCAAAAAGCGCTGCAGGATCTGTGCGATCATCCCGAGAAGGCGGAGACGCTTCGCATCGCGGCGAAAAAAACGGTTTCTTCCAAATACACATGGAAGGAAATCACGACCCAAACGGACGAGCTGTACCGCTCGCTTATCAAACGCTGATTTTTCGCGGTGCAGACGCCGGTACGGCATCTGCAGACCATCGACCCGCAAGAGGAGACTTTCGGCAGTATGAAGCTTGAACGCACGAAAAACGCAGCAAGAAACATCGTGTTTGACGGAACACTGGAAATGGTCAATATGCTGTTTCCGTTCGTCATTCGCTCCGTCATGCTGCATTTTCTCGGGACGGAGTACCTCGGTCTGAACGGTCTGTTCAAGTCGCTTCTGATGTTTCTGAATCTGGCAGAACTCGGCGTGGGCAGCGCGATGGTGTTCAGCATGTATAAACCCATCGCGGAGGACGATACGCCCGCGATCTGTGCTTTGCTGCGGCTGTATCGAACGCTGTACAGGATCATCGGCCTTGCGATCGCGGCGGTGGGACTGCTTTTGATACCCGTTCTGCGCAGCTTTATCAAGGATGATCTGCCAGCAGGCATGAATTTGTACGTCCTGTATTTGATGAACCTCGGCAATACGGTGCTGACGTACTGGCTGTTCGCATACAAGGGCAGTCTTCTGCAGGCCCATCAGCGGCGGGACTTGATCAGCAAAGTCAGCCTTGCCGTGCGGTTGACGGAATACATCCTGAAGATCCTGATCCTTGTCTTTATGCGGAATTACTATCTGTATCTGGCCGTCCAACTCCTGTGCCAGATCGCCGTAAATGTTTTAGTCGCGGTGTGCGCTGCGAGGATGTATCCTCAGTATGTACCGGTCGGAACGCTGCCGAAGGAAAAAACGCGGGACATTTTCCGCAGGGTGCGGGATCTGTTCACGTCGAAACTATCCGCTACTGTTTTCGATTCTGCAGACACGCTGGTGATTTCCGCGTTCATGGGATTGAGCGCTTTGGCGGTCTATCAGAATTACTACTTCATTATCACCGCGCTGCGCATGATGCTGGTTGTCGTTCTCAACGCCTGCATGGCGGGGGTAGGAAACAAGCTGGTCATGGAAAGCAAAGAAGCGAATTACAGGGATCTTGAGCGGATCAGTCTGCTGTTCTGTTGGCTTCTCGGCGTGAGCAGTTCCATGCTGCTTTGCATGTATCAGCCGTTTATGCAGATCTGGATGGGTGAGGACAATATGCTTGCCGTCGGATTTGTGGTGTGCTTCGTCGTATACTACTATTCCATGGGAGCCAATAAACTCCTCAATATGTTCAAGGACTCGGCGGGAATCTGGAAAAAGGACCGCTGGCGTCCCCTGACTGCGGCGCTGGTCAATCTGGGTCTGAACCTGGCGACGGTAGATTGGCTGGGATTATACGGAGTGCTTCTTTCTTCGGTTGTTTCCATCGTTTTTGTTCAGATTCCGTGGCTGTTCCGCAATCTGTTTTCAGAGGTGTTTCCCCGGGAGAACAGAGGACGGTTTGCGCGGCTCTTCTGCGGACTGACGGCCGTTGCGCTGATTTCCTGCACGGCGTCGTGGTTTGCATGCAGTCTGTTTTCTTTGAACGTGTGGGGTTCTCTTGCCCTGAATGCAGCTTTGAGCTTTATTGTGCCGAATCTCTTCTACTGGCTTCTCTTCGGACGCAATCCTCTGTTCAGGGAGAGTCTTGCGCAAATCAAGGGGATCCTGTCCAAACCCGGGACAAAGAAGGATTCGGTACCGTAGACGCGCTGCGTCATGATCTCTCTCGTCGGCTGTTCGGATGAAACTCGTAACAAGAAAGGTGAAACAAATATGATCAGCGTAATCGTGCCCGTGTACAAGGTGGAACAATATCTGCATCGCTGTGTGGACAGCATTCTCGCGCAAACCCACACGGATTTTGAACTGCTGCTGGTTGACGACGGCTCGCCGGACGGTTGTCCGCAGATTTGCGATGCATATGCGCGCGAGGATTCCCGTGTCCGCGTCATACACAAATCCAACGGCGGGTTGATTTCAGCCCGAAACGCGGGGATCCGTGCCGCAAAAGGCGACTATGTCTGCATCGTTGACGGGGACGACTGGGCACAGAACAACATGTTGCAGTTCATCCATGAGACCGTGTCCGCCGCTCCCGTGCCTTTGGATATGGTGCTGTTCGCGGCAAGCAACGTGTACGAAGATCATATGGGTGAAACCCTCAACAACGTGCCAGAAGGGTATTATGACAGGGCGAGACTGGAAAAAGAGATCTTTCCGTATCTTCTTACGGATACGCGATGCGGACTGCAGGTCGGCGTCATTCAGGCACATACCTGGGACAAAGCGTTCAGGCGGGAGCTGCTGCTGGAACACTACACGCAGGAGGAAAGAATCCGTGTCTTTACCGACGTGCCCATGACCTACGAATGTCTTCTGCACTGCCGAAACGTGTACATATGCAACGAACGCCTGTATATGTACAACAAAACCAACGAGGACTCCATCCGCGCAAAGAGCAGGGAGAATCTTTTGACAAAGAGCTTTCGGTATCTGATCACCTATATGCGGACGCATATGGGCGGTAACGGACCGGAGATCGACCGACAGCTCAATGAATACGCCGCCATGCTGATTATCCGCACGGGAAAGTGGCGCGCCGAGACGGACCCCACCCTGCGTGAAGCCACGCGGCATTTACGGGAAGGGCTTCGTGAATCGGACATGCTGTCGTTTGTAACCGTCAGGGGACTGCCCCCGAAGGTGGGCGCCGTGATGCGTTTGCTGAAGATGCGCCTATATTTTCCGGCGATCCTTCTTTGCGCAGCCCGGGTCAGACAGCAGGAAACGCAGACGAAACGGCCTTGATGCGCTTTCAAATCATGATTGCGTTCAGAAATATCCAAAGAACGGAAGGCAGGTAAAACATGTATAAGCGAAGAGTGCGCGGCTGGTCTCAGCATGTTGATTTTATACTTCTGGACATCCTTTGCCTTTTTCTCAGCCTTTTGGCAGGATTCCTGCTGGTTGAAAAGGAAGGGGTGTTCCGTTCTCTCTTTTTCTGGCGGATGGTATTGGAAGCTGTCCTTGTGAATCTGGTCGTTATGATCGTTCTGGATACCTACCACAGCGTGCTGCACCATACGCCGCTGGATGAGCTGTCCCGTCTTCTTGTTCAGACGGGGCACGTCGTTCTCATCCTTCTGCTGTTCCAGCTGCTGAGTCAGACGGGGGAGAACAATCTTTCGAGAATCGCATTGTACGCGGTACCGCTGTATATTGCTTCCTGCTACATCATGCGGCAGGCGTACAAAAGCTTTCTGAAGAAAAAACATCATATCCTCAATCGGCATTCCCTGCTAATCGCGCTGGAGACGTCGCAGATTCCTACGGTCCTTCCGCGTATTCTCCGATCGAACTACGGGGCGTATCGGTTCAACGGCCTTGCCATCATGGGAACCGATCCGTCCGAAGAGGATGCGAGGAAAGCGCTCCGTCCGCTTTGGGAGCAGTATCCGGAGCTGGAAACAATTCCCATCGTCGCGACAACCGATACGCTCGAGCAGTATCTGATCAATAACTGGGTGGACGAGGTGTATCTGGATGTACCGCCAAAAGCCAATATGCCGGTGGAGCTGATCAACAATCTCATGCGCATGGGAATTACAATTCATACCGCGCTTACGAATCTCGATGAGATTGAATCCAGACATAAGAACGTGGAATGGGTTTGCGGTCATCTGACGATCACGACTTCTCTGGGCTACATCACGGGCCGCGATGTTTTTCTCAAACGGGTTATGGATATCGCAGGCGGTTTGATCGGATCGTTGATCACAATCCTCCTCACGCCACCCGTCGCCCTGGCGATTTGGCTGTCCGACCCGGGCCCCATCTTTTTCTCGCAGACCCGGATCGGTGAAAACGGGAAAAAGTTCCAAATGTACAAATTCCGCAGCATGTATAAGGATGCGGAATCCCGCAAGAAGCAGTTGGCACAGGAAAGCGGGCAGGAGAATCAGCTCATGTTCAAAATGGAGCACGATCCCCGCATCATCGGACAGAAGCAGCTTCCCAACGGAAAATGGAAAAAGGGCGTCGGCGGTTGGATCCGCGACCTGTCCATCGATGAATTCCCTCAGTTTTTCAACGTGCTGAAGGGGGATATGTCTTTGGTCGGAACCCGCCCGCCGACAGTAGACGAGTGGCATCGTTATGAGCCGTTTCACCGTTCCAGAATGTCGACAAAGCCCGGAATCACCGGCCTTTGGCAGGTCAGTGGCCGCAGCGAGATCCGCGATTTTGATACGGTCGTTCGTCTTGATCGCGAATACATAGAAAACTGGTCTTTAAGAAGGGACATTCATATTCTCTTCAAGACAGTATGGGTTGTTCTAAACCGTAAAGGCGCAATGTGAAAGCTTGATGCGTCCTGCACACAAAATGCAAGCTGCCTGTGATGCGGACAACCGCGAATTCGGCAATTGCCAAAGGCACAAGTTCCCTCTGCCCGGTCTCCGTGCAATTTCGACAGAAAGCGGAAAGGACACGAAAAAATGATCAGTGTAA
>CAMNHT010000120.1 GCA_946539625.1 uncultured Clostridia bacterium
GACCGTCACGAGCAGAAAGACTGCGACAAGCCCGAACAGCAGCCATTGGCGGTTGTAGTTCATGACCGAAACGGAGAGGGCGGGTTCCGTATCCGCCGCGGTTTTGCGCGTCGCGAGCAGATACACGAGCAGCGACGTGCCCTTCTTTGCGTGTTTATCGAAGAGCTTGCTCATGTAGTTTGTGATCGTAAGCTGCCGCCCCTTGTATTCGCCGGTCGTGATCTCAATGAGAAGCGTCTGCGAGCCGACGTGCACGTTCTCGGTCGTTTCGTCCTCATGCGAATCGTCCGAAAGCACCTCGAGCACCGTTGCGTAGGCGTAGGAGGTCGTATGCAGCGTGTCCGAAGCGTCCGCGTAATCTTCCGGAAGCTCTCCGGTCTCGAAGAGAATGCGGTTGCTGTCCGCGGCGAGCGCAAGGTGCGAAAAATAGACCTGTGCCGCGTCGTCACGGTCGGCATTGTACTTGGCTATCGGACGGCGAAGCCACAGCGCAAACACTGCGCCTGCGATCAGAATGACCGCAACGGTCGCGGCGGCGATCCACGTCTTCGGCAGTTTCAGTTTCTCTTTCAGGTTTTGAAAGCGGTTTTTCATATCTGTCATTATACCGTCATTTTCCGTATTCCGTCAAGAAAAAACGCCGTCCGAAGACGGCGTTGTGCTCATTTCTCGTAGACGCGGGGGACACGGTCGTTGAAGGAGAGGAGGATCTCGTAGGAGATCGTGTTTGCCTTGTCCGCAAGCTCATCCGCGGTGATTTCTTCGTTGCCCTGTTTGCCGATCAGTACTGCTTCGTCGCCGATCGCAACGCCCGGGACTTCGGAAACATCGACCATCATCTGGTCCATGCAGATCGTGCCGATCTGCGGACAGCGGATCCCGCCGATCAGAACGTCCGCCTTGCCGGTGAGACAGCGCTTGTAGCCGTCGCCGTAGCCGATGGGCAGCGTCGCGACCTTCGTGGGACGGGACGCGATGAACCGGAGTCCGTAGCTGACGCCTTCGCCCGCGGGGATGGTCTTTAGATTGCTGATGCTTGTAACGAGCGACATGACCGGTGTAAGACCGCTGTTTCGCGTGCGGGAGGGATCGGTATGATAACCATACAGTGAAATGCCGAAACGGACCATGTCATACTGCAGCTCGGGATAGTCCAGCGTTGCTGCGGAGTTTGCGGCATGCACGATCGGGTGATAGCCGCGCGCATGGATCCGTGCGACGAACGCGTCGAACCGCTGCGCCTGCAGATGCGTGAATTCCGGGTCGGATTCGGACTTGGCAAAGTGCGTGAACACGCCGTCCATCGAAACGTGCGGGCAGGCGTCGAACGCGTCCAGAAGCGTGTCGAGCATCGCGTCGTCCGTTACGCCGATGCGGTGCATGCCGGTGTCGAGCTTGACGTGTACATGCGCGGTCTTGCCGGAGGACCCTGCCAGACGTTCAAAAGCGAAAACGTGTTCCGGCGTAAAGACTGCAGCGGTGAGGTCCTTAGCTACGACGGCGGGAATGTGATCGGGATCGGTCACGCCGAGAATCAAAATCGGCAAGCGCACGCCGGCAGCGCGAAGCCGCACGCCCTCCTCGGGAATGGCAACGGCGAACATGTCGACCAGACCGGACTCTTCAAGATATTCGCCCACGGTGGTAATGCCGTGTCCGTAAGCATTCGCCTTGATCACCGCCAGGAATTTTGTTTCCGGCTTCAGCCTGCGTCGGGCAAGCCGTATATTCTTTGAAAGCGCGTGCAGATGAATGACCGCATGTGTGCTGCGAAGCATAGTTTCGCCCCCTTTTTTCGCAATAGATTCTACAAGAATGCATGGTAAAAGTCAATTCTTTTGGGCGGATTTGACCGAAATTTTACCCGGACATATAATATCGAAAAAATATTAACAATTTGTTCAAAAACTATTGCAATTTCAATACCTTGGTGCTAAAATGGGATAGACAATACAAGATATAGGGGTTTCTATGGTCAGAATCATTGCGGGCACGGCCCGCGGACGGAAGCTCGAAACGCTCGAGGGCATGGAAACTCGACCGACGCTGGACCGCGTCAAAGAGGCTGTTTTCGGCTCCTTGCAGTTCCGTATCCCGTATGCTGCGGTGCTGGATCTGTTCGCGGGAAGCGGCAATCTCGGACTGGAGGCATTAAGCCGTGGGGCAAAGCGCGTCGTGCTGAACGACCGCAATCCGGCGTGTGTCGAGATTATCCGGCGAAACATCGAAACGCTCGGGTTTTCCGACGCCGCAAGGACGATGAATCTCGACTATGCCGCGGCGATCGAAAGGCTGTCTTCGGAGGGTGAAGCATTCGACCTGGCATTTCTGGATCCGCCGTACCGGGAAGGGCTTTCCGAGGACGCGGTGCGAAGATTATTCGAATCTCATCTGATCCTGCCGGGCGGGACCGTGGTGCTGGAGCATGCCGCGGAGCTTGTGCCGAATAACATGCCGGGGATCTATCGCATTGTGCGGACCAAACGGTTCGGCAAATGCGGGTATTCATTGATCGAGGAGGACGGAGAATGAAGATCGCTGTATATCCGGGGAGCTTCGATCCGTTTACGATCGGACATCTCGATGTGCTGAAAAACGCGGCAGGGCTGTTCGACGAAGTATACGTAGCGGTGCTGAACAACAGCGCAAAATCGCCGGTGTTTACGGTTGGGGAGCGTGTCGAGATGATCGACCGCATGATCGAATCGGAAGGACTCGATAACGTTCGGTCCGGCTCGTTCGACGGGCTGCTCGTCGATTACGCAAAGCGGGTCGGGGCGCAGTATCTCATCAGAGGACTTCGGGCGATCACGGATTTCGAATACGAATTCCAGATCGACGCGGTGAACAGGCATCTGAATCCGGAGATCCGCACGGTATACTTTATGGCAAATCCCGCACATTCGTTCCTTTCGAGCTCGAACGTGCGTGAAATCGGAGAAATGGGCGGTTCCATCGAAGGGCTGGTACCGCATTGCAATTATCAATACATACGGGAAAGGTTGGCAAGGCAGAAATGAACGGCGTACAGACAATGAAGATCTTCAGCATACTTTCGAAGATCGAGCAACTCGTGGCGGACAGTCCGAAACCGAGATTCAATAACGGGGCAAGCCGCCGCATCGTCGACGAGGATGAGCTTTTAGCACTTTTGGATGATCTCAAAGCGACGATTCCGGAGGATATCAGAAGAGCTTCCGGCATCATCGCAGAAAAGGAAAACACCCTTCGCGACGCGAACGAGCAGGCGGACCAGATCGTTTCGGACGCGCAGAAGGACGCGGACGAAATGCGCAGTCAGGCGCAGCAGGCGGCAACGGACGTCTATAATCAGGCGGTCGCCGAATACGAAGCGCTGATCACCGAAAGCTCGGTCTATCAGGCGGCGGTAAAACGCGCGGACGAGCTTCACCAGGCGGCGGAGGAGAACGCGGATTCGATCTGCAACGGCGCGCGCGCTTATGCGGATGACATTCTTGCCGATGTGCAGCGGTATCTCAACGACTATATGAAGATGATCAACGGAAATCGCGAAGAGCTGGATGTCCGTCAGAGACCCGCTGCGCCGGATATCCAGATCCCGGAACCCGCACCCGCGCCGATTTCGATCCCGGCGCCCGAGCCGCGCCGTCAGGAGCCTGTGAAAAGACCGCAGGCGGAGCCGCAGCGCGTCCAGCCAAAGCCCGTGAAGCCCGCGCCCAAAAAAGAAGAGTATGATGACGATGCGGACTACGAGGAGGAAGAGGAGCCGAAGAAGCAGCGTAAGAAAGGCTTCTTTGCCCGCATGCTCGGCATCGAGGAAGTCGATGAGGATGAGGAGGAATACGAAGAAGAGGAAGAGGAGCGTCCCGCACCCAAAAAGAAACGCCGCAGCATCTTCTCCTTCGGTTCTGACGACGAGGACGAAGACGAAGAATAAGCCGTTCATACAACATATGATCCGGGGGAGTAAAATCCCTCGGATTTTCTTTTCATGATTGCAGCATTTTCATTCGTTCATCCGTGTTATGGGTGAGTGTTGAGACACGGATGAAGCCGAGAGGTCAGAAACGGAAACCGCAGGCAGGGCGCCTTCGACCGCGAGCCCATTGACCTTCCGGCAGCGAAAGGAGACAGCATGGAGCAAAGAGACAAACAAGCGAGAAAGGATCGCGAGATCGTCCGCATCGTCGAAACGTATTCCGACATGCTGATGCGCATCGCCCTGAACCGCGTGAACAGTATCGCGGAGGCGGAGGACGTCGTGCAGAGCACGTTCGAGCGATTGATGAGACGGCAGCCGCACTTTGAAAACCGTGAGCATGAAAAGGCGTGGCTCATCAAAACCGCGATCCGCATCTGCATCGACGAAGCGAGAAAAGCAAGTAAGCACGCAAGCGTTCCGCTGAACGAGGAGATCACGGCGGCATATTCGGAGGAGAGCTTCGAACTTCTCGATACGATCCGGCAGCTTCCCGAAAAGGACCGCGACGCCGTGTACCTCTATTATTATGAGGAATACACGGTGAAGGACGTTGCAAAGCTCCTCGGCGAGCGCGAGGGCACGACAAGATCCCGCCTTTCCCGCGCAAGGAAAAAACTCAGGGCAATCATGGAAGGAGAAAACAATGAACAGGTTTTATAAGGCATATGACGATATTACAGCGTCCGAACCGTTCAAACAGCGAATGGTCCGCACGCTGCAGAACGAAACGAGAGAGGAAGCGCCGCGCGCAGCGCTGCGGCTGCCGATCAAACGGCGCACGCTTGCGATTCTGATCGCGGCGGCGGTGCTGGTGCTTGCAATCGGCACGGCGGCTGCGGCGACGATCCTTGCAAGGAACTACTATTCGCCTTCGAGCTACATGATGCACGGCAAGG
>CAMNHT010000121.1 GCA_946539625.1 uncultured Clostridia bacterium
ACGCGGCACAGCATGTGCTTGCCGCCGAGCAGGATGTCGATCGTGTCGCCCGGCTTCACTTCGCTTGCGGGCTTTGCCACCTTGCCGTTGATCGAAACGCGCCCCGCGCCAGCCGCCTCGTTCGCGACGGTACGCCTTTTGATGATGCGCGAAACCTTTAACCATTTATCGAGCCGCATATTAACCTCCGAACGGCGTAAAGCCAAATCCCAATGTGTTCGTGAACTGCAGAATGAGAACGATGATCCCGAGCGCGCCGGTGTAGATCGCAAAGCCCAAAAGCCCCTTCTTCGTGATGAGCCGGATCATGAACCGCACCGCAAAGTATCCCGAGATCGCCGCAACGAGCATTGCAAGGATCATCGCCGCGCCGAACGTGAAGTCGACCTCGAATGCCGCGGGCTCCTTCACCATTTTATAAAACTCCAGCACGAGCCCGCCGAGGATCGCCGGGATCGACAGCAGGAACGAGAAATCCGCAGCGCTCTTGCGGTCGATGCGCATGCCAAGCGCGCCCGCGATCGTCGAACCGGAACGGGAAACGCCCGGCAGCACGCCGATCGCCTGCATCCCGCCGATCACCAGCGCGTCGGTCCAACGCATCGTTTTCAGAGACTTTTTCGCTTTTCTTCTGCGGAAGAACAGCTCGCTCACCGTCAGAAAGATCGCAGTTAAAAGGAAACTGAATCCGATAAAATTGCCCTCGTCGAGCCAGTTGTCGAGCGCGTCGAACTTCTTGAGGACCAGCGCGATCACAACCGTCGGCAGCGTTGCGATGATCAGGTGCAGCGTCAGCTTCTGGATCGGGCGCTTCAGGATGGAAAGGACCTGCTCGCGATAGACCACGAGCACAGCGATCAGCGTCGCAACGTGCAGCATGATCGTAAAGAACGAGCCGAAATAATCCTCGCCGACCGCGCCGCTTGTCAGTTTGGAAACCAGGAACAAATGCCCCGAGCTGGACACCGGCAGAAACTCACAGAGCCCCTGCACCAGTCCGAGAAGAATTGCAATCAGAAAAATCATGATAACCTCCGATAAATCTCTGATCATATCATACTATGAAACGGTCAAAAATACAATAGATGCGAGGTGATTTCATGCTTTGCTACTGGATCCTGAGGCGTCCCGACGGCACGCCCGCCGGGCTTGTGCGCGTGCAGAACGACCGCGTGCGGCTTTCGCTTTCCGCGCCGATCGCGGGAAGCTTTACGCTGTTTTCAAAGGCCGACGCCGTGCCGATCCTGCCCGAAAGTGAGATGGCTCTGCCCTGCCCCGAAGCGGTGCTCGGCGCGGACGGGGACCGCGTGACCTGCTTCGCTTCCGCCGAGCAATCCGCGCCGCTTGCGGAATATCGGCATAGATTGTACCTTATTCGCACCATACATACGCAAAAAGCCGTTCCGGAAGACGTTCTTGCCATATCTGAACCATTTTTACCCCATGTAGAGATGCAAAAGTCGTCAGATACGCCCGATTCGGAGCCGGATTCAGACAATATGTCCCATTTTAGTCCCACACAGGCAGACAGTATTTCCGATTCTGCTCGGGAGACACAGGCATTTTCGCTGCTTTTGCAGCGTGCGGATGCATTTTTTACCGCGTACGAGGAGGTCCCGACGATCGACATGGTGCAAAATATGGATAATACGGCAAGAGTGCCGGATGGGCTTGATCTCTTTTCGCAGGAATTTCCCGGCGCGCGCTGGCGCTATGTGGACGGAACGGACGTACTGCCGCATTATGAGGGGACATGGAAGCAGCCGAACGGTCCGACGCTGCACATCCTTGCGGTGCGCGGGCACGCCGCCCCGCGTCCGCCCCGGTCTCTTCTCGGCTTCACGCGATACTTGCGCGATCGCGACGGCACGGGCTACTGGCTCCGTCTCACACCGCTGCCGTAAGCACCGCAGTGCATCGACCTCGATGCCTCCGTGTGAATTGCGCCGCTCGGCAAATGACTGCCCATCCGTCAGCTATCGCTGACAGCTCCACTTCATTACGGCGGAAGATCGCGCTTCCCGTGCGTGCGATACTGCCCCTGCAGCATTCACTCGATCTCGAGCTCCCCTTGTCAGGGGAGCTGTCACTTGAGGCTTTGCCGAAAGTGACTGAGGGGTAGCCATCCGTCGTCCGTTCCACTGTCGTGCGGACATGCAAAGAACGGCCTGCAGGACGAAAAAACCTCCCCGTTCATCACGCGGGGAGGTTTTGAGGCGCGGCGCGCATCTGGAGAATGAGGGGATAATCGCGCCGTCTCGGTCGGGGTGGACCGGCCTCTTTGCCGTACGGTTTGAGAATCATCAAGCAAAACCGCCGACAAGCTCATCGGCGTCAAAAAATAGTCCGACACCGTGTTGATTTATCATTTGATTTGTATTATTATATAATATAAGGATTTCCGATTCAATCAACAATTATCAGGAAAAGTGTCTGATTATGCGGCATTTTGGGAAATCCGATCATCTTTTCAGAAAGCAGGAACCGCGCTATGTACAATCCGAAACACCGCGTACAGACCACGAAGAAACTGCTGCGGGACGCGCTTCTGACGCTTCTCAACGAAAAACCGCTGCGCAGCATCACCGTCAAGGAGCTCTGCTCGCTTGCGCACCTCAACCGCGGCACATTTTATGCCCACTACGCCGACGTTTTCGATCTGATGGAACAGATCGAGGCCGCGTTGGAAGCGGATTTCTTTGCCGCGCTGGATCCCATGTATTCCGCCGCGGAACCGCTCTCGCCGCCGAAGCTGACGAAAAAGGTCTTTGAGTGCATCGAAGCGAACGCCGATCTCTGCCGGGTCATCATCGGTCCGTTCGGAGACAGGGAGTTTGCGCAGCGACTGCTTGCGGAAAGCCGGCAAATGAGTCTCAAACGCTGTCAGCAATACTTCTCCGATGCCGACACGATGCAGATCGAATCGTATCTCACCTTTGTGACCGGCGGCTGCTATTTTCTGATGGATCGCTGGGTACGCGGCGGCATGACGGCAAGCTCCGCGGAGCTTGCCGACGCGGCGGAGCAGATCATGGAACGCGGAATTGCGTTTTTACAGCGGGAGAGTTGACGATGCTGTTTTCCGATTATATCTTTGATCTTTACGGCACGCTTGCCGACGTCTGCACGAACGAATCCCCCGCCGTGTTCTGGGAAGGCGCGGCGCGGGACGCAGAAGCGTTCGGCGCGCACTGCACGGGCGAAATGCTTCGGAAGGACTATCTCAGGCTCTGCGCGGACGAGGTAAAACTGCGCGCGGCAACGCTGCCGGACGTGCCGGAAGCGTTTGTTGAGCCGGAGTTATTGAACGTATTCAAGCGGCTTTTGTCCGAACGCGGCGCGAACGATTCGCACGCGGAGGCGTTTGCGGCGGCGTTTCGACGCCGTTCCACGCTGTGGCTCCGTCCCATGCCGCACGCATCGGAAACGCTCGACGCTCTCCGAAAAAGCGGTGCGCGGACGTTCCTTTTGTCCAACGCACAATCGTGCTTTACGATGGGTGAGTTGGACGCACTGGGCTTGACCCAAAGGTTCGACGGAATCCTTCTCTCCTCGGACGCGGGCATGAAAAAGCCGTACCGCGGGCTTTTTGAACTGCTCCTTTCGCGGTACGGGATCGACCGTAAAACGGCCGTCATGGTCGGAAACGACGCGGTCGCGGATATCGGCGGCGCAGCTGCGGCGGGACTCTTTAGCTTTTATTATCACACGTGGCAGTCCGGCGCGCATCCCGACGCGCTTCCCCCGTCCTGCCGCGAGATCCCCGATCTTTCGGCGCTGATCGAATAACAAAAAAGGAGCCGTTCGGCTCCTTTCGTTCATTTGAATCTTATTTTCTCTTTAAGACCATGCCGACGCCGTCCTCTTCGAGGATCAGCTTGCCGTCTTCGACTCGAATGTTGACGCCTTCGGAATCGCCTTCTTCGATCTTCAGAACGCCGTTTTCATACGTGTAGTTGAACGGCTCGCTCTGGCTTTCTTCGCCGAACGTGGAATCCATGGTGCCCGTGCCGTCTGCATTGAACGTGATCGACATGGTCATGCCGAGCGCCTTCATCAGCTGAACAGTCTGTTCGCCTTCCTCGCCGATGCCGCTGTCAAGCTCCCAGGTGCCGACGATCGAATTGCCCTTGCTGCCGCCGCAGGCAATCAGCGAAAGTGCCATCAGCGCAACCAGTAATACTGCTGTGAATTTCTTCATGTGTTCATTCCCCCCAAAATGATTGCTGTTTCAGCGATTTATTATATACGATATTCGGCCGTTCTGTCAATGTTTCTTCCTTTTTTTGGCTTCACGGGCGTGTTCTCCGGCGAAATGAATTGCGGCAGAGCCGCATGAATCCGCATCGTTACAGAGGAAGATCACGTGAAGCTTGACAGGATGTCCGTGCCCATGCCCGCGGAGGATGTGTCAAGAGAACCGTCCCTCCGACACGTCTTTCAATAGTTAGTCTTAACACACTGTCACAGCATCTCTGTCAAGTAATGAATTAAATATCCGTTTTACAACAGCATATCCAATGACTCGACTACCATCCTGCACGCTAATTATCTTACCTACCCATAGGCTATGAGGGTAATACTCTGGTGTCAAAAAAGTGATCGTACCCATTGCTTTCTCATTTGGAAAGACCGATTCCCTATTATAGTAATGATGAATCCCTGTTGCTAAATAATTAGGTTGCACTAAATGCGCGGGTCTAAATCCATCTTTCATTCGTGTTCTTCTTTCATTATTAAATACGAACTGTACTTCAATATCAGGTTTCATCATGGTCTCCTATTCCCAAAACTGTATTGTTTTCGCGACAGCCTTGTTAAATATGTCTAGGTATTCTTTACTACGTGTCACGGGG
>CAMNHT010000122.1 GCA_946539625.1 uncultured Clostridia bacterium
GACGGCAAAGCGACCATCCATGTGAGCTTGGTGGGCAAGTCGATCCTGAATCTCTATCCGGGGCTTGCGGAGGACGCGCAGAAGGACGGCGCGGCGCTTCTGGAGCCGACGACGGATACCGTCACCTATGACGACGGCATGACCGAGGAGGTTTACGGCTTCGATATTCCGGTTCCGGCGATCGGCGAGGAATTCGATCTTGCGCTGATCGGCAAAAAGGGCAAGTGGTACGATCATAAGGTCATGGTCTTAAATCCGGTTCCGCAAAACTGATGCTTGCGGTTCGGACAAAAGTCATGTAAAATAGGAGAAGATAAGGCGGCACGGCAGGCCCCAAAGCAGTGCCGAGCCGCCTTTGTTTTCGAAATGGGAAAAAACGGTTTTCTCTGACGTCTTTCGATATACCCGATATCGGATCATGGTTTGCGACACGAGATGTTGCGTGTCATCCTGAGCGAAAGCGAAGAGTCTTAATCTTTAGGAACGGGTATTGCCCGTTCGCCTGGAACAACGAAAACCCGCGGCACAGCCGCATTCGGAGGAAGTTTTTATGAAAAAGAGAATCATCATTGCCGCGCTCGCGCTCATTCTGCTGCTTTCGGCAGTCGCCTGCGCAAAGAAGCCGCTGCCCGAAGAGGGTACGTACATGATCGGGGTGACGCTTTCCGGCGGGACCGGAAAGGCGTCGATCGAATCGCCCGCGCAGCTCGTCGTGTTTCCGGACGGGAACGCGTCGCTTCTGGTGATCTGGAGCAGCGACAAGTATGATTACATGCTCCTGGACGGCAAACGGTACGAGCCCGCGATCGTCGACGGACATTCCACGTTCGTGATCCCGGTGGTAAATATTAACGAGCCGATGACAGTGATCGCGGACACCACGGCGATGAGCACTCCGCACGAGGTCGAGTACACGATCACGTTTGACACGGCGTCGCTCACGCCTGCGTCATGAATAAAAGATTTGTAAAAAAAATCGGCGCATGGATCCTGTGCGCTGCTTTTTGTGTTCTCTGCGCCGCCTGCGGCGGGACAAAGGCGGAAAAAACCCGTCCCGAAGGTCCCGACTGGGAGACGCTTTCGGTGCTTTCCGAAACGCCCGTGCGCTATGCGACCGAGTTTTCGATCACGCAATTGTCGGACGGATATGAGCTGATCGAGATCCCCGCAACGGGCAAGGTGCTCCTTGTGCCGGAGGGAATGGGAGCGCCCGCGGGACTTCCGGAGGATATCACGGTTTTATACCGCCCGATCGACCGGATCTATCTTGCGGCGACGAGCGCGATGGACTTTTTCCGCGCGCTGGACGGCGTCTCCGCCGTGCGGCTTTCCGGCACGAAGGCGGAGGGCTGGACGATCCCGGAAGCGCGTGAGGCAATGGAGCGCGGAGATATGCTGTTTGCCGGAAAGTACAGCGCTCCCGATTATGAACGGATCCTTTTGGAAAAATGCGATCTTGCGATCGAATCGACGATGATCTACCATTCGCCTGCGATCACCGAAAAGCTTGAGAGCTACGGTGTTCCGGTGCTGATCGAGCGGTCGAGCTATGAAGAAGACCCGCTCGGACGCATGGAGTGGATCAAGGTATACGGCGCGATCCTCGGCAAAGAAGCCGAGGCGGAAGCGCTGTTTTCGGCGGAGGCGGAGGCGGTGAATGAGATCGGCAGCATGCCGAAAACGGGCAAGACCGTCGCGTTCTTCTATATCACCGGAGCCGGCGCGGTGAACGTGCGCAAAAGCGGCGATTACGTCGTGAAGATGCTCGAAACGGCGGGCGGGGAGTACGTCTTCTCCGACCTTGACAGCGGAAACGCTCTGTCCACCGTGAACATGACGACGGAACGCTTTTACGTCGGCGCAAAGGACGCGGATGTGCTGATCTACAACAGCTCGATCGACGGGGAGATCTTCACCATGGACGAGCTGCTCGATAAATGTCCGATCCTGAAGGATTTCAAGGCGGTTAAATCCGGCGACGTCTGGTGTACGGGCAAGAATCTGTTTCAGGAACCGATGGGACTCGGAAAGCTCATCGGCGACTTTTACCGCGTGCTCTCGGATGGCGACGCCGAGGGGCTCGTGTATCTGCATAAACTGACGAACGGAGAAAATTGAGATGCAAAAGACCGATCGGACCGTGCAATTCAAAGACGGCGTACAAAGGGTATGCCGTTCGCTTGACCGCGCCAGGCTTCCGATCGGCTTTGCGTTTCTCGGCGTCGCGCTTGTCGGACTGTTCTTCTGGAACATCGCTGCGGGCAGCACGCTGATGACGCTTTCCGAGGTGTTCGACGGGCTGATCAACCCTGCAAGCACGCACCGCGTGATCGTCATGGATGTGCGCCTCGTGCGCATCCTTTCCGCGATCCTTCTGGGCGGCGCGCTGGCGCTGTCCGGCTTTCTTCTTCAAACATTTTTCAGCAACCCGATTGCCGGTCCGTTCGTGCTCGGCATTGCTTCCGGCGCAAAGCTTGTCATGACCCTTGCGCTGATCGGGTTTTTAAGCTTCGGACTGAACCGCAATTCGAACGTGCTGATCCTTGCGTCGTTTGTCGGCGCAATGCTTTCGATGGGCTTCGTGCTCGCCATCTCCCATAAGGTGAAGCGCATGTCGATGCTCGTCATCTGCGGCGTCATGATCGGCTATATCTGCTCGGCGATCACCGAGCTTGTCGTGCAGTTTGCCGAGGAATCGAACATCATCAAGCTCCACGACTGGGCAATGGGCAGCTTCGCAAACGTCCAGTGGCACAACGTGATCGTCATTGCGGCGGTCGTGCTGACCGCGTTCGTGCTGACGTTTTTGATGAGCAAGCCGATCGGCGCGTATCAGCTCGGCGAGGTTTACGCAAAGAACATGGGCGTGAACATCCCCCTGTTCCGCGCCGCGCTGATCCTTCTTTCCGGCGTGCTCTCCGCGTGCGTGACGGCGTACGCGGGTCCCGTTTCATTCGTCGGCGTCGCGGTGCCGCATCTGATGCGGCGGCTCTTCAGGACCGCAAAGCCGATCGTCATGATCCCGGCATGCTTTTTAGGCGGCGCCGTGTTCTGCCTGTTCTGCGATCTCATTGCGCGCACACTCGTGTCCGAGCAGCTTTCGATCAGCTCCGTGACTGCGGTGCTCGGCGCGCCGATCGTCATCCTTGTCATGCTCCGTCGGCAAAAGGAGGGAGACAGATGAACGGCACGTATTACATTTCCGCAGAGCGCATGACCGTCGGCTACGACGGCAAGCCGCTGATCGAAAACATCGAGATCGGCGTGCGCCGCGGCGAGATCCTGACGCTGATCGGACCGAACGGCTCGGGAAAATCGACGATTTTGAAAAGCATCATCAAGGAACTCCGGCTGATCGCGGGCACCGTTATGCTCGACGGACGCGATATGGCGGAGCTTAAAGAGCGCGACATTGCGAAAAAGCTCGCGATCGTCATGACCGAGCGCATCAAAGGCGAGCTCATGACCTGTTGGGACGTCGCGGCGACCGGACGCTATCCGTATACCGGACGGCTCGGCATCCTCACAAAGGAGGACCGCGCGATCGTCGACGCGGCGATCCGCACGGTACACGCGGAGGATTTTGCGGACCGCTCCTTCAACCGCATCTCGGACGGACAGCGGCAGCGCATTCTGCTTGCAAGGGCGATCTCACAACAGCCGGAGGTCATCGTGCTCGACGAGCCGACGTCGTTCCTTGACGTAAAGCACAAGCTGGAGCTGCTGGACATTCTGAAATCCATGGTGCGCAACGAGAACGTCGCAGTCATTATGTCGCTGCACGAGCTTGACCTTGCGGAAAAAATCTCGGACCGTGTGGTGTGTGTGGCGCAAGGCCGCATCGACCGGTGCGGCACGCCGGAGGAGATCTTCCGCGACGACTATATCTCCGCGCTGTACGGCATCGAAACCGGGAGCTTCCACGCGCAGTTCGGCAGCGTGGAGCTTCCCGCGATTCTCGGCGAACCGCAGGTCTTTGTGATCGGCGGCGGCGGCAGCGGCATCTCCGCGTACCGTGCTTTGCAGCGGGCGGGCGTGCCGTTTGCGGCGGGGATTTTGCCCGAAAGCGATCTCGATCATCCGGTTGCAAAGGCGCTTGCGGCGGAGCTTTTCGAGATCCCCGCGTTCGCGGCGGCGGATGAACGCACCGCGGCGAACGCCGAAGCCCGCATGCTGTCGATCGGCAGGGTCGTTTCGACCGTGCCCGCCTTCGGCGAAACGAACGCGGCAAACCGAAGATTACACGAAGCGGCAAAGGCGGCGGGACTGCTTGTCGACCTCGACGCGTTTTTGAAGGGGGTCAAACCGTGACCCTCTGGCAATACACATTATTATCCGTCCTTCTCGGCTTTCTGATCGACTGCGTGCTCGGCGATCCGGCGCGTCTGCCGCATCCCGTTGTGCTGATCGGCAAGCTCATTTCGCTGTCCGAAAAGACGCTTCGCAAAGCGTTTCCGAAGACCGAGCGCGGCGAACTTGCCGCCGGAACGGTCATGGCGATCCTCGTGCCGATCGTTTCCGCAGGCGTAAGCTTTTTGATCCTGTTCGGACTTTGGAAGCTGTCTCCGTGGGCATACTTTGCGGCAAGCTCTGTGATGTGCTGGCAGTGCTTCGCGGCACGCTGCCTTGAAAAGGAAGCGAAAAAGGTCGTGAAAGCGCTCGAAACGGACGGGCTTGAAGCGGGACGCAAACAGATCGCCATGCTCGTCGGACGCGATACGGAACACCTTTCGGAGGAGCAGGTGACAAAAGCTGCCGTCGAAACCGTTGCCGAAAACGCCTCGGACGGCGTGATCGCGCCGATGCTCTTTATGCTCCTTTTCGGCGCGGTCGGCG
>CAMNHT010000123.1 GCA_946539625.1 uncultured Clostridia bacterium
ATTTTGCGGGAGCTGCATCCCGAAACGGACTTTGAAACCGAAACGCGGCTTGTCGACGGCGGGATCCTCGCCTCGTTCGACATCGTCATGCTGATCACGCGGATCGAGGAGGAATTCGACGTCGTGATCCCGGCAAAGGATATCGTGCCCGAAAACTTCAATTCCGCAAAGGCGCTCTTCGCGCTTATTACAAAGATCGGGGAGCAGGACGACTGATGCTGTTTCCCTCGTGGGCGTTTCTTCTGTTTCTGGCGGTACTCGTGCCCGTGTACTACCTTGTGCCGAAACGGATCCAATGGATCGTGCTGCTGCTCGCAAACGGCGTCTTCGTCTGTTTTGCGGGTCTGTTCGGCGCGGTCTTGATGATCCTCACGGTTGCGAGCGTGTACGCGGCTTCGCGTGCGATCGACGCGCTGTTTACCCGCCAGCGCGAAACGCTTGCCGCCATGAAGGGAACGCACACGAAGGAGGAGCGGAAGGCGGTTCGTCTGCGGTTTGAAAGGAAGCGGCGGCTGATCCTGATCGCGTGCCTGATTCTCAACTTCGGCATTCTCTTTGCGCTGAAATACGGCGCGATGCTCGGAAGGCTCTCGGCGGGACTGTTCGGCATAAAGGCGTTCGGACAGGACCTTGCGCTTACGATGGGCATTTCGTTCTATACATTCTCAACGGTGGGGTATCTTCTGGACGTGTACCGCGAAACGATCCCTGCGGAACGGAACCCCTTAAAGCTTGCGCTGTTCACCTCGTTTTTCCCGCTTCTGGTGCAGGGACCGATCACACGGTTCGAAACGGTGGGAAGGGCTCTGACCGAACCGCATTCCTTCGACGGACAGCGCTTCCTTTCCGCGTCTTTACGCATTGCCTGGGGGTACTGGAAAAAGCTGATCGTCGCGGACCGCTTGCTTGTGGCGGTCAAGGCGCTCTGCACGCGTCCCGACGTGTATTTCGGAGACTTCATCCTCGTCGAAATGCTGCTGTATGCCGCGTGCCTTTACGCGGACTTCACCGGCGGCATCGACATCACGATCGGCGTGGGCGAAATGCTGGGCGTGCGAATCGAGGAAAACTTCCTGCGCCCGTACTTTTCGAAGAGCATTTCGGAGTACTGGCGGCGCTGGCACATCACGCTCGGCGAGTGGTTCAAACGCTACGTCTATTACCCGCTGTCGGTTTCTAAACCGATGCGCGATCTGTCCAAAGCCACGCGGCGGTTCGGGGTCGGGTTTTCGCGGCGCGTGCCGGTGTACCTCGCGACGATCCTTGTGTGGGCGCTCACCGGCGCGTGGCACGGCAGCAGCCTGACGTTCCTCGTCTGGGGCATCCTAAACGGCGTCGTGATCCTGATCTCCGAAGAGCTGAAGCCCCTGTACGCGCGCTTTCACGCGCGTTTCCCGCGCTTGACCGCAAGCGCGTTCTACCGCGGCTTTACTGTGATCCGCACGGTGCTGCTCCTTTCGTCGCTTCGCATCCTCGACTGCTACGGCACGGTCAAAGATGCGTTTTCATCGTTCTTCTCCATGTTTACGACGTGGAACTGGAGCGCGGTCCTGCACGGCGGCATTCAGTCGCTGGGACTTTCGTATTACGATTACGCGATCGCAGCCCTCGGCGTTCTTGTCATGTTTGTGCTTTCGATGGTACAGCGAAAAGGCGCGATCCGAAAGCGGATCTTAAAACGCGGCACGGTGTGTTCCGTCTGCGTGCTGCTCGTGCTGATCGGCACGATCCTGATCTTCGGACGCTACGGTTTCGGCTTCGATGCGTCCCAATTTATCTACAACCGGTTCTGATATGAAACGAAAGCTTTGGTCCGTCATCGGCATAGTGCTTAGCTGCATCGTGTGTTTCGGAACGCTTAACGCGGTCTCGCGACTTACAGCGCCGAAATATCACGACACGCTGATCGACGGGCATCTCACCGGCGAATACTACGATGAAGCGACCGACCACGACGTGCTGTTTATCGGCGACTGCGAGGTGTTCGAACACTTCTCGCCGGTCACGCTGTACAACGAATACGGCATCACGTCCTACATCCGCGGCGGCGCGCAGCAGCTTGCGTGGCATTCGTACTACCTTTTGGAAGACGCGCTTCAAACCGAAACGCCGAAGGTCGTCGTCTTTAACGTGCTTGCGTTGAAATACGGCACGCCGCAGTCCGAGGCGTACAACCGCCTGAACCTCGACGGCATGCGCCTCGGCGCGGCGAAGCTCGGCGCGATCCGCGCGAGTATGACCGAGGGCGAGGATTTTATGAGCTATCTTTTTCCGCTTTTACGGTATCACGACCGCATTGCGGAGCTGACGCGCGAGGACTTTACGTACTGGTTTTCAAAGGGCGATCCGGTGTCGTTCAAGGGCTATGTGATGCATACGGGCGTCGACCCGGCGACCGAGGTACCGCAGGAAAAGTATGATCCGAAGCTTCCCGAAACGAGCATGGCGTGGCTCGAAAAAATCGCGGATCTCTGCAAGCAAAACGGCGTTGCGCTCGTGCTCATCAAATCACCCTCGATCTATCCCGTATGGCACGCGGAGTGGGACGACGAGATCGCGGCGTTTGCACAATCACGCGGACTGCGGTATGATAATATGATCGCGGAGAATGACGCGATAGGGATCGATATGAACACCGACACCTACGACCAGGGACAGCACCTGAACGTCTTCGGCGCGGAAAAGCTTTCCCGCTGGTTCGGAGCGATCCTGCAAAGTGAATACGGACTGAAGGACCACCGCGGCGAAGCGGCGTACGACGCGGACTACGCGACATTGACAGAACGGTATGAGAAAGAAAAACAACGGTTATCGGAGGGAAACTGATATGAAACGAACGGCGATCCTGCTTCTTGCATTGCTTTTGCTTCTTTCGTTCGGCTGCAAAGAGACGGACGATCCGAATGCGGTGTTTGTCGACCCGAACGCGGTGCGCGGCGGCGAGTACGGCGCGCTGTACTTCGAGGCGAACGGCGTGCGCTTCGGCGTCTATGACGAGACGGAACAGGTATTATCCGCGCTGCCGCCCTATCGCAGCACGTTTACCGGACAGTCCTGCGCGTTCGAAACGGAGGACGTCAGCTACTTTTTCTCCGGTTTTGATATCACGACAAACGTGATCGACGGGGTAAGCCGCGTTACGGCGATCCGCATCGAGGACGACACGGTAAAAACGCCGCAGGGACTCTACATCGGCATGCCGGAAGAGGACGCGATGTCGGCGTTCCCGGCGCTGTACGAAGCGAACTGGAACCTTGCCGACGGCACGGCACTGCTGTCGGTCACGATCACCGACGGCGTCATAAACGGCATCACCTACACGCCCGCGATCGGAGAAGAATAAAAAACAGACGGGAAACTCCCGCCTGTTTACCGGGCGCTGAACTTACTTGATAAAGCCGAGCTGTTTGGCCTGCTCAACGTACTTCGGCAGATCTGCCAAAGAAATGTCGACGTCATGCTTTCTTGCAAAGGTCAGAAACTCAGAGATCGAGATCTTTCCGTCCGCGAGGATCGCGGCGACCTCATCCTGAAGCGCTTTATCGGTCTGATACTGCCGAACGAGTTCTTCTACGGTTGCCATAACATCGCCTCCTGCTTTTTATATATCATTATTATAGCATGGCGGTACGGCAAAAGCAATCGTTTTTCAAAACGCCGCGATCAACCCGCGGCATTCATCCGAAAGGAGGCACGGCGGTGCGGTTGTTTCAAAAATCCAGGGGACCGGGCTACGACGCCGAAAAGCAGATCCCGGCAATCAAAAGGAGCATTTGTACCGGCGAGGCGGTCGCTGGTTTTCTGGACCGCGCGACGGGAAAGTTTTCGGAAGTGGTGCTGATCCGCACGCAAAAGGACCTCGACGAATTCCGCCGACAGTACGGCATCGAAGAAACCATGAAGACGATCTATTGACAAACAGGAGGAACGGGCATGCACATTCTCGTACTGAACGGCTCGCCGAAGGGCGAAAACAGCATCACGCTGCAAACGGTGCGGTATCTTGAAAAGCGATTCAAGGGCGAGACCTTTGAGGTCCTGCACGTCGGGCAGCGGATCAAGGCGCTCGAAAAGGACTTCGAAAAGGCGGAGGAGGCATTGAAGAACGCCGATCTCATCCTGTTCTGCTATCCGGTCTATACCTTCCTCGTGCCGAGCCAGCTGCACCGGTTCATCGAACTCATCAAGGAACACGGCGTCGACCTTGCGGGAAAATGCGCCGCGCAGGTTTCGACCTCGCTGCATTTTTACGACATCACCGCGCACCGCTTCATCCGCGACAACTGCGACGATCTGAATATTGCGTATCTCGGCGGGCTGTCCGCGGATATGGAGGACCTCTTAAAAGAGCAGGGACGCAGGGAGGCGGAGGACTTTTTCCGCTTCATCGTGTGGCGAAAGGAACATGGACTCGCGGAGCCGAAACGTTGCGAGCAGAAGCCGTTCACGCCCGTGCCGCTTTCGGAATCCGCCGCGCCGGCCATGTCGGGCGGAGGCAGGGTCGCGATCGTCGCGGATTTCGATCCGAATGAGCAGAGCCCGATCCGCGACATGGTCGCGCGGTTTATGCGCGTCGCGCCGTTCGAAACGACGCTTGTGAACCTTCGCGAGTTCCCGTTTGCGGGCGGATGCCTCGGATGCTTTCACTGCGCCGCGGACGGGACGTGCATCTACAAGGACGGCTTCGACAAATATCTTCGCGAGAACATCCAGAGCGCGGACGCGATCGTCTACGCGTTTGCGATCAGGGATCATTCGATGGGGTACCGCATGAAGCTCTACGACGACCGGCAGTTCTGCAACGGACACCGCACGGTCACGATGGGAAAGC
>CAMNHT010000124.1 GCA_946539625.1 uncultured Clostridia bacterium
CGATCGATCCCGGAGAGGATGAACTGGAGCTGGGTGGAGCACCGCTGCCGGACGAATCGTTTGACGACGTTGACGATTCCGTCACGCGAGACGACGAACCTGCGCTGCAGGGCAAGATTGTCGTACCGGAAGATACCGAGAACCCGTGAGGAACGCATATGAATTTTACCTTGCATTTGACGGCAGACTGTAATTTAGCCTGCCGTTACTGTTATGAAACGCACGCAAAGCGGCGCATGTCAGAAGAGACGGCAAAGAAGGCCGTCGATCTCGCGTTCACGTACGGACATGAAAAGAACGGGTTTTCCCTGTTCGGCGGCGAACCGATGCTGGAGCGCACGACGATCGAATCCGTCTGCCGCTACGCGTGCGAGAAGGCGAGCGCTTCCGGCACGGAAATGCGCTTCAAGATGACGACCAACGGTACGCTTCTGGACGAGCCGTTTCTGCGCTTTGCAAACGAGCACAACTTAGAGATTGCTCTTTCGCACGACGGGCTTTTGCAGGACGTGCAGCGCGTCACGCGCGACGGGAAGCCAACGTTGGAACGGCTCGAGCCGATCGTTGATCTGCTCCTCAAATACCAGCCGAACGCCGTTGCGATGCAGACCGTGATGCCGTCGACCGTGGATCGGATGGCGGAGTCGGTCGAATGGCTCTATCGTCGCGGTTTTTCGCGCATCAACACGGCGATCGACTATCGAAAAGACGCAGGCTGGGACGATGATTCGATGGCAGAGCTCTCCCGGCAGTACGCGCGTATCGCGGACCTTTCGGAACAGCATTTCGACGACGCGCGTCCGCTGCTGTATCTGAATTTTCTCTCAAAGATCTCGGCATACTTAAACGACCGTCCCTGTCTTGAATGCAAGCTCGGCATGCGGCAGCCGTCGGTCGCGCCGGACGGATCGATCTATCCGTGCAATCAGTTTCTGGACGATCCGGATTACCGCATGGGCGATGTACTGACCGGTATCGACAAAGAAAAGCAGCGGGCGGTCTACCGTGCTTCACTGGACCCGGAGCCGGAATGCGAGGGCTGCGCGATCGCCGATCGCTGCCGTCACCATTGCGCATGTCTCAATTACTCCCTGACCGGCAAAATGCATGAGGTCGCGCCGGTGCAATGCGAGCATGAACGCATCCTGATCCCGATCGCGGACGACCTCGCCGCGCGGCTGTACGACCGCGGCAGCGCGCGGTTTCTCCTAAACTATCGCGACGATCCGCTGGACTGATCTGTTTTCGGTAAAACGCGCAAAAAATCCGATGAAACTTTTTGACGCGCACGGAAACGGATGGTAGAATATATTAAAGAAAGCCGTTGCGCCGCGGCTACATGTGTCAAGACAACCGTCCCGTTGACAAGAAGGTCTTTTTGTAATGAAAAGAATAATGATTATTATATGTCTGGCATTATTATGACAAAGTAAGAGCTGATATTGATTCTTATTTGATGAAAGGAAAAACAATAGAAGGTAAATACTATGGATGTTATCCAACAACTACCAACAACTATTAAATAAGGAGAACGTTGAAATGAGGCATAAACTGTTTATATTGTTCTCTATTATTAGCATTCTCATAGCCTGTTCTGGTGTTTCCAATATAAGAGAGGAATCCATGATTGAAGCAACTCCATTACCTACATATCAATCCTCTCAATTATCGCACATAGATTTCTTTACAGAAATAAGCGACTATCCAAAGGTAGATGAGGTGATAGACTTTTGCAAAATGCTGATCAATAATCATGAGAATGATTGGAATGCTCTTACTGATGCTTTTGATTTGGAATTTGACAAAGATAAGTATACCTATTTTACCTTTGAATATGAAGATTACTATAATGACGGAGAATCATATCTTTTTAAGGAAGGATTACAAGATGGTCATTTACAACGTGAGCCGATAACGGATAATACAACACTGGGAAAGACGTTTTATACATATCTAATAAATAATGGAGAGATCCCATTTCACGCTGTATACAATTTTTCAGGAAGAGCTTCACTGATCGGATATGTTGTAGATGCATACGTTCCAGACATTTCAAAATGTGTTCCCATATGGCTAGTACGAGGATGTCGAGATAATGCTTTGGCTATTGACAGTGTTTTTCTAACAGATTCAATATGTTGGAAGATAACGATCATACCAATTAATGATGATTGGTTTATTTACTACCAGATAGATTGTGATTAGTGAAGCATGTGGGGGTAGGATCGTGTCGGAGGGAAGGTTCTCTTGACAACCCATACACCAATTAACGAATATTAATAAATGAACGCATAAGCACCCTTAAAAACAACCGCCTGCGGTTCATATAGAAGCAATCGGTGTTAAGTCGTGCGCGGCGGGGCAACCCACACACCACACCTTCACGACCCGCGCAATATATCGCGATTTATGGTCCGGCGACTGTTCGGTTTTCCGCTCAGGCACCGGGCTGTTTTCGTGTACGGTATTGACGGAACACGTCGTTTTTTGTTATATTCAGTATGTTGGGGAGCCGGATCGATCCACAGCTTTCCCGAAACACGCGCGGAGGGAGACAGATCCGCCGTGCGTTCTGCAGGTCGGCAGGAAGGCACATATGGTGAAAGCGGAAAACAGTTCAAATGTGGCAAACGGCGCTGGAGAACCGCCGAGGGCTTCGGCTGTTTTGGGCTGTCACGTACTGCAGTGGCATATCACACACCGCTGCAATCTTTTTTGTGCGCACTGCTATCAGGACGATCGCGCCGCGCACACCTCTGTCGAAGCGCTTTATGAGACGCTCGATAAATACTGCCGCTTCCTTGCAAAAATCAATTGCCGCGGGCATATCTATCTCACCGGCGGGGAGCCGCTGCTGCATCCTGCATTCTTTGAACTCGCCGAGGAGATCACGCGGCGCGGCATGGCGTTCTCCGTACTGACCAACGGCACGCTGATCGATCTGAAAACCGCGAACCGGCTTGCGCTGCTGCATCCGGCGTTCGTACAGGTCAGCTTGGACGGCGTGGGCGAGGTCCACGACCGCGTCCGCGGGCTTTACAGCTTCGAGCATGCGCTGAAGGGGATCGACGCACTGACCTTGATGCGCATCCCCGTCATGGTTTCCTTTACGGCGCAGAAATCCAACCTGAAGAGCTTTCCGGCGCTTGCCAAGGTCTGCGAGCAGCACGGTGTGAAAAAGCTCTGGTGGGACCGCGTCGTGACCGATACGCCGAAGCTGACCGAAAAGCTTGCGCTTACCACGCGTCAGTTCAAACGGTTTTTGAAACAAGCCGAGCGGCTCAGGGAACGCTATAAAAGGGCGGACGGCAGCAGTCTGATCTCGCTCGAGCGGTCGCTGCAATGTATGGACGGGGACGGGTGCTATACCTGTCATCCCGGCGTCGGCATGGTCACCGTCCTTGCCGACGGTACCGTGATGCCGTGCCGCCGGCTGCCCTTTACGGTCGGCAACATTCGCGACGGGGAGCTGGACGAGCTGCTTTTTTCGGATCCGACGACGCAGAAGCTGATGCAATTGCCCATACCGGAGGAATGCGCCGACTGCCGCTATGCGGAAACCTGCCGCGGCGGCGCGAAATGCGTTACCTATGGGCAGACCGGGCGCTTGTTTGTGAAGGATATAAACTGTTTTTATAAAGCAAATCAGAATTCATAGCGGAAGGAAGGAATGCTTATGTTAAAATGCCCGTCGTGCGCTTCCAGCCTGCGGTTCGATATTGCAAGCCAGAAGCTGCATTGCGACTACTGCTCCAGTTCGTTTGAGCCGGATCTGTTCGATTCGGTCACGAAGGACGCCGAGCTGCAGTCCGATCTTGATGCGTCAAAACCCGGAGATTCCGGGCTGTACGAGACCGCGGTGTGGGTCTGTCCCGGCTGCGGCGCAGTGCTGACCTATGCCGACGATATGGACGTTACCTCTGTATGCGCCTATTGCGGAAACAGGAACATCATGTTCGAGCGGATTCGCGGCGAACGCCGTCCGGACAGCATCGTTCCCTTTACCGTAACAAAAGAGGACTGTATCAAAAAGTATCGCGCACAGGCGCGCCGCGCGTTTTTGAGCCCCGGATATCTGCGCAAGAAAAGTCAGGTGGAATCCTTCCGTGGGATCTACATGCCGTATTTCGACTATTATGCGGAATTGGACGACGACATGACATTTGAATCGGAAATTGAGGTTTCAAGCTCGGGCGATACGACGAATTATCATATCAACAGGCATGATGCGCACGTCAAGGGAAAGGTGCTGGGCAGATCGCACGACGCTTCGATCCGCTTTTCCGACGACATCAGCGAAAGCCTCGGTGGTTTTACCGGCAAAAGACCCTTTACGCCCGGCTATCTTTCCGGCTTTTATGCGGAGACCGACGACGCAGGCGTGGAAACGCACAAACCCAGCCGCGAGGAGGTTCTCGACAAGATCCGCGACGCGATCGACAAGGAAGTACAGATCGACAAGATCCGCAACGACACAGACATGAGCGATGCGATCCGCAAAATATACGCAAGAGCACTTCACGTGTCCGAAAAAGACCTGACCCCCATAGAAGCCGGGACCGCCGAACAGACGGGTGGGGAAAAGGCCAACGTCGGAACGATCAACAAGGAGACCATCATGGTCAAGTCAAAGGACGTGCGTGCCGAACGTACGTTGTATCCGGTCTGGTTCATGTCCCACCGCATGAAAAACGGCAGGCTGACCTATGCCGCCGTCAACGGAAGCACAGGTACGGTCGCGGCGGATTTTCCGCTGAGCGTGCCGAAAGTTTTGCTGTTCGCGCTCGGGATTGCGTTCGTGCTGTT
>CAMNHT010000125.1 GCA_946539625.1 uncultured Clostridia bacterium
ATATACGGATAAGCAAAGTATTTTCGCTTCATGCCCCTGCCCTCTTATTCTTCACGCATAACGGCTTCGGTCTTTTCGGTTTCTTCGTCCGCTTCGTCGTCCTTTTTGGTGAGCTCCATCTTGTCGGGATCGACCAGGATTCCGACCTCCTCGCCGTCCTCCATAAACTCGTCGGAATGCGCGATCCAGTCGTTCTCCTCGCAGGAGACGGTGATCTCATAGTGCGTACCGAGGAACATACATGCTTTGACCGAACCGGTGAGCTTCGCATCCTGCGGCGCAACGAGCTGAACATTTTCGGGTGCGATGCGAACGATCGCGAGCTCTTTGTTTTCGTAGTCCGAAAGACCTTCGCACGGGAACGCAACATCATCGATATAGATCGCGTTTTCGCTCGGCCAGACTTCGGCATCGAAGATATTGTTCGCGCGGGTTTTCTTCATGATGTGAATCGCGTCCGGCAGGATCTGAATGCCGACACGGCTTCCGACCGGCGCAAAATCTGTGGTGTGCACCACCCATTCATATCCGCCGCAGTCTACACAGATCTCATAATGGACACCCATGAATACAACCGATGCGACCGTGCCGGAGACCTTGGATTTTTCGGGCGGAATGATATCGATGTCCTCGGGACGAACGACCGCGTCGACCTCGACGTTCTTGCCGAAGCCCGCGTCCACGCAGCGATAGACCACACCGTTCATGCGAACCTTGTAGTCTTCGAGCATGAGTCCCGGAACGATGTTGCTCTCACCGATGAAGTCTGCGACGAACGGATTTTTCGGTTCGTTATAGATATCGGTGGGTTTGCCGATCTGCTGAATGACGCCGTCCTTCATGACGACAATCGTGTCAGACATCGTCAGCGCTTCCTCCTGGTCGTGCGTGACGTAGATGAACGTGATACCGAGCTGCCGCTGCATGCGCTTCAGCTCCACCTGCATCTCCTGCCGAAGCTTCAGATCCAGCGCGCCGAGCGGTTCGTCCAGGAGAAGAACTTTCGGCTCGTTGACTAATGCACGCGCGATCGCGACGCGCTGCTGCTGACCGCCGGAAAGCTGATCGATCCAGCGTTTGCCGTAACCTTCGAGGTTGACAAGTTTCAGCATCTTCTCGACCTTTTCTTCGATCACGGGTTTCGGCGTTTTTTTGATCTTCAGACCGAACGCGATGTTGTCGTGCACGTTGAGATGTGGAAACAGGGCGTACTTCTGAAAGACCGTGTTGATTGCGCGCTTGTGCGGCGGGACCTTCGCAATGTCCTCTCCGTTCATCTTGATCATGCCGGAGGACGGTGTAATGAACCCCGCGATGCATCGAAGAAGCGTCGTTTTGCCGCAGCCGGACGGACCGAGCAGCGTAAGAAATTCGCCGTCGTTGATGTACAGATTGACGTGATCAAGCGCCACGTCACCGTTGTAATCCTTGCTGACGTCGATCAGTTCAATGAGATGCTTGCTTTCCATGTGCCCCCCTTAAAATGACGGCGGCGTGCTGATCCACAGCACTTTCGCCGGAGTTTTTCCACAGTTGAAAAGATAGTGAACACCCTGCGGATGCAGATAGAAGCTGTCGCCTTTCCTCACCCGATGCTTTGCGTCGCCGTCGACGAGCGTCACTGTGCCGGACAGCACGAGACCGAATTCCTCGCCCTCGTGCGGGTCGAGCTCCTCCGTCTTTCCGCCGGGACGGATCGTCACGAGGATCGGTTCCAGCGCGTTCTTCTGTGCGTTCGGCACGAGCCAGCGGATCACGTTGCCCTCCGCATCATCCTCTTTCTCGAACATATCGTCCGGCGTGAAGACCGTGCGCGTGTCCGCGCGATCGTTGAAAAACGCGGAAATGTCGGTCCCGAGCGCTTCGAGGATGTCCATGAGCGTCGCGATCGAAGGCGATGTGATATCGTTCTCGAGCTGCGAGATAAAGCCCTTCGTGAGTTCGGTCCTTGCCGCAAGCTCCTCCTGCGTCAGTCCGAGCTTTACGCGAAGCCTTCGAAGCTTTCTTCCGATCTCCGGTCTGCCCGTTTCCATCGTGTCTATCCTTTCTAAACTTAAAGTTTACGATCACTAAACTTTCTGCGCAATATAATGCCATATTCCCTATGCTTTGTCAACACCTATTTTGCCGAATTGCCGCGGAATTACGCGTTTTGTCCGGCGGAATTACGCGTTTCGTCCATAAAAATCAGTAACGGAAGCTGTTCCCGGCAAAACAACAGAAAAGGGACGGATCGCTCCGTCCCTTAAAAAAGCTGTGTCAGTCTTCCTCGCGTTCGGGCTCCGGCGTCGTCTGCCGCGCGCTGTTTTCGTTTTCGAACCGTTCGGCGAGCACTTTGGTCGTGAGATATGCCGAAATGCAGTCGATCGCCATCTTGTTCTTGCCGCCGCGCATGATCGCAAAATCCGCGTCGTTGATGTAGTTTACAATGTACTTTTCATACATCGGCTTGACCGTTTCCATGTACTGCTCGGCAATGTTGTCGATCGTTCTGCCGCGGCTCTTGATGTCACGCTTGATGCGGCGAAGAAGGCAGGTATCGATGTCGACGTGCATATAGACCTTCAACACCATGCGTTCCAAAAGGCGTTGGTCGTAGAACATATGGATGCCTTCCATGATCAGCACCTCGGGCGGGTAGATGAGCTCGTCCGAATCGGCTCTCAGGTGCGCGGCGTAATCGTAACCCTTTCTGGTGATCGGCTTCCCGCTTTCGAGCGTATCGAGATCGCGGATGATTTCTTCGTAATCGAAGATGTTCGGCTCGTCGTAGTTGATGTGTACGCGCTCCTCAAACGGCAGTTCCGGAAAGCTCTTATAGTAGCAGTCCTGCCCGATAATGACGCAGCTGCACGATAAACTGTCCTGGATTCTCTTGGCAAGCGTGCTCTTGCCGCTTCCCGATGCGCCGCAAATACCCACAATGATCATAAACACGTCCCCCTCGAATAATCTTTTATGTATTGTAGCGCAAACGACTTCCGTATGCAAGTGCCTTTGTGTATCCTGTGTCGATTTATGCCAATCCGATTGACATTTCGCCCGAATTGTACTATATTTTTCATATACAATTCGAAGGACGCCGCAGCAAGCGCAGTCCCGGAAAGGAGAATCAACATGAGAATCATTACCGTAAGCCGCGAATTCGGATCCGGCGGGCGTGAGCTCGGTAAGCGCGTCGCCGATATTCTGGGTTTTGACTACTACGACAGTGAAATCATTTCCGCGATCGCTCAAAAGAGCGGGCTCGACCCGAACTTCGTCGAGACGACGCTGGACAATCACGGCTGGCAGGACTTCCCCGTTTCCTTCGGCGGCACAATGCATTCGGTCGCGTACATGAACGCAAGCAAGATCGACCTGCTCGTACAGCAGAAAAAGGTCATAGAGGGCATCGCCGCGCTCGGAAAGGACTGCGTCATCATCGGCAGAAACGCCGATGCGATCCTCAAGGACCTCCATCCGTTCAGCATCTTTGTCTGCGCCGACCGCGAAGCGAAGATCGCCCGTTGCCGTGCTCGTGCGCGTGAGGACGAGAAGCTGACCGACCGTGAGCTTGTCCGCAAGATGAAGGAGATCGACAAGGCGCGTGCCCGCACCCGCGAGTTCTTGACCGGCAGTGAATGGGGGCACTGCCAGAGCTACCATCTCACCGTGAATACCGGCGAGTGGGACATGAAAGCACTTGCCGCCGCCGTCGCCGCGTTTGCGGAAAAGTGGTTCGAAGCGAAGGCATGAGCATCCGTCTTTCCGATCATTTCACGTACCGGAAACTGTTACGATTTACCCTGCCGTCCATTGCCATGATGATCTTTACCTCGATCTACGGCGTGGTCGACGGGTATTTTGTTTCCAATTTCGCCGGCAAAGAGCCGTTCGCCGCGGTGAACCTCATTATGCCGTTTATCATGATCGTATCGACGGTCGGCTTCATGTTCGGCACCGGCGGCACGGCGCTCGTCTCAAAGACCTTCGGCGAAGGCGATCCGGAGCGAGCGAACCGGTATTTCTCGCTGTTCGTCTACGCGTCGTTTTTGCTCGGCGTGCTGTTTGCGATCCTCGGCATCGTCTTTCTGCGTCCCATTGCACGGCTTTTGGGCGCGGAGGGAACGCTTCTTGAAAACTGCGTGATCTACGGCAGAATCGTTATCGCCGCCATTCCGTTTTTCGTTCTGCAATTGTTGTTTCAGAGTTTCTTCGTCGCGGCGGAAAAGCCGAATCTCGGCTTCTGGGTGATCGTCGCCGGCGGCGTCACCAACATGATCGGCGACGCGGTGCTCGTGACGCTGCTTCCGCAGGAGCTGAAGCTTTCCGGCGCGGCGGTCGCAACTGCGCTCGGACAGCTCGTGGGCGGCGGCGTACCGCTGATCTATTTCTTCCGCAAAAACAGCAGCATTCTGCGGCTCGGAAAGACGCGCTTCGATGGGAAAGCGCTTTGGAAAGCGACGACGAACGGCGTTTCGGAGCTTGTCAACAGCGCGGCGATGAGTATTGTCGGCATGGTCATGAACGTGCAGCTTCTGAAATACGCCGGTGAAAACGGCGTTGCGGCATACGGCGTGATGATGTACGTCAGCATGATCTTTTCCGGCGTGTTCATCGGCTATTCCGTCGGCACCGCGCCGGTCTTCGGATTCCATTTCGGCGCAAAGAACCGAAATGAGCTTTCGAACCTTTTGAAAAAGAGTCTTATTCTGCTTCTGATCGGCGGGATCGTCATGGTCGCGGCAGCCGAAGCGCTCGCAAAGCCGCTTGCGCTGCTGTTCGTTGGCTACGACGCT
>CAMNHT010000126.1 GCA_946539625.1 uncultured Clostridia bacterium
GCTTTGGATGATCCCACACACCGTCATCTGTAACCCCGTTTGCAAAAGGAGCTGCTGAAAAGCAGCTCCGTTTTTATACGTTTGTCACGGTTATCACATGTGTCGCACGAGATGGCCGCCGCAAAAAAAGGAACCGCAAAAAAGCGGTCCCTTTGGAAAATCGGTTAACGCCGTGAATTGTTCTGCGGGCATGTATTGCGGCAAAGCCGCAGGAACTTAAACGATCTTCGGCACCAGCATCAGCGCAAGACCGAAGAGGATCAAAAGAGAGGTTACGTCGACGATCGTCGTGATAAACGGACCCGCCATAACCGCCGGGTCGAAGCCGATCTTCTTTGCAAGGATCGGCAGTGAGCAGCCGATGAATTTCGCAAGGAACACGGTGCAGCAGAGCGCGATCGAAACGGTGACCGCAATTAAAAGATACGGTGTAAACTGATTGTTGAAACTGTTGTGGTAGGTGATCGCGTACATCATCATCATTTTGCCGAAATTAACGACGGCGAGCGTTGCGCCGGCAAGCAGCGAGATACGCCACTCCTTAAAGATGACGCGGGGGAGATCCTTGAATTCGATCTCGCCGAGGGAAAGACCGCGGATGATCGTGACGGATGCCTGATTGCCTGCGTTGCCGCCGGTGTCCATCAGCATCGGGATGCACGCAAGAAGCATCGCACTGATAAACGATTGGAACTGCACGCTCATCAGGTTGCTGAAGTGGTTGATAACCAGCTCGGTGAAGATCGCGGCGATCATCAAAATGCACAGCCACGGAATGCGGTGGACGTACAGCGAGAATACGCCGGTCTTTAAGTACGGCTTGTCGCTCGGCGTGATAGCCGCCATCTTTTCGATATCTTCCGTCGCCTCTTCCTGCAGAACGTCGATTGCGTCGTCGACCGTGACGATACCGACGAGACGGTTTTCGCCGTCCACGACAGGCAGCGCCAGAAGGTCGTATTTACTGAGCGTCTGCGCTACTGTCTCCTGGTCGTCCAGGGTCTTGCAGGAGATGACGTTGGTTGTTTCCGCAAGATCGCCGATCAGCACATCCGGCTGACTCAGGATCAGGCGGCGGATCGTGATGTAACCGTACAGCGTGCGGTCCGCGCGCGTGACGTAGCAGATGTTGATCGTCTCCTTGTCGACACCGGTGCGGCGGATCGTCTTGATCGCGTCCTCGACCGTGAGATTCGGGCGCAGTTCGACGTATTCCGTCGTCATCATGCTGCCCGCGGAATCGTCCGGGTATTTCAATAGCTCGTTGATAAGCTTGCGCGTGTCAGGGTCCGCCTGCGCAAGGATCCTTTTCACCACGTTTGCGGGCATTTCCTCAACGATGTCGACGGCGTCGTCGATGTACAGCTCGTCGATGACCTCCTTGAGCTCGGAGTCCGAAAAGCCCTTGATCAAAAGCTCCTGTTCGTCGCTGTCCATTTCGACGAACGTGTCCGCCGCAAGCTCCTTCGGGAGCAGGCGGAACAGCCGCGGCAGCATTTCGGGCTCAAGGTCCTCAAAGAGCGCGGCAATATCCGCTGCGTTCATCGTCACAAGGATGTCGCGCAGCGTTCCGTATTTTTTGGATTCGATCAGCGAAGTGATCGCGGTGGCAAGATTCGCCATATCTGTCTTCCTCCTTTCATTTTTCGATCAGGAGCAAGACCCGCGTTTTACGGGATCAGCAAAGGGTCGGCTGCCATAAGGGCACGTCCGATGCGTTTCCGCATATATGCGGGCTTGCCGTACTCGTACTACTGCCGGCATCCATGACAGCCACCTCCTTTATGAATGAAGAATGAAAAGCGAATGAGGGATTTTTAGGGTGGAGAACCATCTTTTCACCCTCATACGTATTCATTTTATTCCGTACGTTCGGCGTTGTCAACCGGAAAAGTTGCATTTTTCACAGAGATGTGGTATCATGTGCAAACGCTTGGGAGGATGGAATATGGAAACGATTGCAAAGCTTTGGCCGTTATGGGCTGCGCTGGTGCTCATGAACCTTATTACGTTCGCCGTTTACGCATACGACAAGCATATCGCACAGCAGAGGAAAGGCAAGCGCCGCGTACCGGAACGCACGTTGATCCTGCTTGCGTTCCTCGGCGGCTTTTTAGGCGCGGCGCTCGGTATGGTCCTTTGCCGGCACAAGACAAAGCACGTGAAGTTTCTCGCGCTCGTGCCGCTTGCCGTGCTGCTTTGGGTCGGCGGGATCGGCGCACTGATCGCATATTTGCTTGGCGCGTTCTGACCTGCCGTGCATGAATTGACTTGCATCGTGAATTGTCCTTTGGAGATGAATATTTCAGGAACATTTTTATTTCTGTTACATTTCCGACGCATTTGATCTGTATAATGTAAGCGTCCAAAACAAAATGGGGAAGCCCGTTTTGCGGGACAAAAGGAGGAAAACCATATGAAGAAATGGATCGGCTTATTGCTTGCCGTACTGTTATGCATGATTCCACTCACCGCGCTTGCGGAGGGTGAAGGAGAAACGGAGCCGACGGAAGCGCCTGCAGAGGAGACAGCTGCGCCGACGGAGGAACCCGTGCAGCAAACCGCAGCGCCGACAGACACGCCGGACAGTGTCGAGATTACGCCTGCGGGCAGCAGCGACACCTACAAGGAATGGTTGATGGATTCGTTCGATCAGACGCTGCTCGGCAAGAACGAGAACCTTCGGCGGCAGCTCTTTAACATTTTAAGGAGCGACGAAATCACGGTCACCGCTGATAATTACAAGAACATTCTGCGCTACGTAAACGATACGGTCAGCAAACAGCAGCTTTCCGAGGACGCGGCGCTGGATCATTACACCGACGAGGACTTCACCATCGCGGCGGAGCTGATCGAAAAAATTGCAAACGAGCTCGGGCTTGAATATTCGATCGACCCGAGCAACGATTCGCAGAACGAATACGCCCGTGTCGTCACGATCAAAAAGGACGGCAAGCTCATCGGACGCATCAACAGCGATGCGAAAACCGACGTCGGCGACACGCCCTCTTCGGGCTGGATCATCGGCGGCGGGATCCTGATCGGCGCGGCGGCGGTCTTTGCGGTCGTGCTGGTGATCTTTGTGGAACGCAAAAAGAAGAAGGCGGCGTAATATGGCATCGCGTGAAAAGAACGGAGGCGGAAGCGGCGTCTGGGCGGTCGTCCCGTTTTTACTGTTCTTCGCAGGCGTGTTCTGCCTCGGCATGTACCTCTATCAGTCGGTCGTCGAGGAGACCGCCTTTTTCGGGCTGCTCGTGGGCGACGTCGCGCAAGTTGCCGAGATCACGGATGAGGACACGGGCTTTGTACCGGGCGAGCGCATGAACGCACTTTATAAGGTCCCCGCGATCCGCTACGGCAAACAGTTCGCGCGGCTGAATGTCAATTATGACGACGGCGGCTGGACGATCCGCAACGTTCCGGTCTATCTCGGCTCGGACAAACAGATCCTGAAGAAGGGCGCGGGCATGTCGTTCGGCTCGGCGTTCCCGGGCGAGCGCGGCTGCACGATCCTCTCGGCGCACGTCACCCGCGATTTCGCGGAGCTCGAGGACACGCCGATCGGCGCGGTCGTGCTGCTGGAAACGAGCTACGGACCGTACGCCTACCGCGTGGAGGAAAAGAAGACCGCAAAGGGCACCGACCGGTGGTATATGGATGCCGGACAGGACGCGGACCTCGTACTGTATACCTGCTATCCGCGCGACAACAATGGAAAGCGCCGCACGGAACGCTGTGTGCTTCTGTGCACGCTGATCGACGGAACGGAGGTGCCGGCATGAAGTTTTTCCGATTCATCGGAACGGCAATCATTCTCACCGTTCTGTGCGCCGCGATCGCGCTGACGCTGCTTTCCGGCGCGCTGCGGTTTATCGTGCTGAATCCCGCGTATGTCAAGACGTTTCTGCCGACGAAAAGCTACTGCGAAGAGATGCGGCGGAACCTTTCGGATGATCTCGACCACGTCGCGCTTTTATACGGGCTGCCGGACGGCGCGTTCTCGGAGGTCGTGACCGACGAATCCATCAAAGCATACACGAACACGCTGATCGACGCGCTGTATGCGCCTGACGCAAAGTCGCCTTTGGAGCTTCCCGCATACCCCGCGGACGGGTTCAGAAGCTATCTTAAGGCGAACACATCGTTTTCTGCGGAGGGCGTGAACGACTGTGCCGAGGACGCGGCGCAGGCGGTGACGGAGGATCTTTCCGCCGTCAACACGCCGCTGCTTGTCGAGCCGTTTCTGAAGCTTCGTGACCATACGTTTTCACGTTCGTCGCTCGTCCTGTTCATTGCAGGCGCCCTACTCACGGTCGTTGCGCTGATCTTTCTCAAAATGCTTTACATCGGGAAGGCAAAGCGGACCGGCGCGGTGCTGCGCTGGGGCGGGTGCTTCATGGGCACGACGCTTGTGTTCGTGCCGGTGATGCAGTTCATTCTGTTCGGCTACGTCGAGCGGCTGAACATCACGGCGTCGGCGTTTCGCACGATTCTCACAGGATACCTGAACACGATCCTGTACGGGATGTTTCTGGCACTGCTGGCGCTTGAGCTTTTCACGTTTCTGCTGCTGCTCATCGCGATCGTGCGGGCGGGGCACGGAAAGAAAACAAAAAAGGAAAGATAACGCAGAAGCAGCTTATCATGGGACCGTTTCTCCTTGTTTGTCGGGGGACCGGTCCTTTCCATATACATGAATGATCGGTATCACGCGTCACCGTTGACAACATAGCGAAATGCTGATACAATAAAATATATGATTTTCGGCGTGG
>CAMNHT010000127.1 GCA_946539625.1 uncultured Clostridia bacterium
CCCGACGTTCTCCACGCTGTTCGGCGAGCCGTTTATGCCGCTGCGCGCGTCGGTCTACGCCAACATGCTCGGCGAGCGTATCGAAAAGTACAACACGAAGGTCTACCTTGTGAACACCGGCTGGGTCAGCGGTCCCGCGGTCAATTCGGACGGTACCAAGAACCCGCGCATGAAGCTGCGCTACACCCGCGCCATGATCACCGCTGCGCTGAACGACGCCTATGCAAAGGAGAACGTCCCCTTCACGCACAACGACATCTTTAACCTCGATGTGCCGGCATTCGTGCCCGGCGCGGACGTGCCCGAGGAGATCATGAACCCCAGAAACCTCTGGGCGGACAAGGAAGCCTACGACGCGCAGGCAAAGAAGCTTGCCGGCATGTTCTTTAAGAACTTCACCGAGAAGTATCCCGACATGCCCGAGGCGATCAAGAACGCCGGTCCGAAGGCATAAAAACAACAAATAAACGCGGGAGCGAACGGCTCCCGCGTTTTCTTTGTCAGATTGTTTCCAATGGATACAAAAACGGGTTGCTTTTTATTTCGGGCGACATTATAATGCAGATACAGGACGGAACAAAGGGGTACAGGATCTTGATATTCGGAAAACACATCAACAAATACTATCTCAAATACGCACCGCAGCTGCTGCTCGGCGCAATTGCGCTGATCCTCGTGGACTACGTGCAGCTGATCATTCCGGAACTGTACCGGATGCTGATCAACGGGCTGAACGACGGACAGGTGCTGTATTCCGGCAGCATTGTGCCGTTCGATACGGCATTCCTTCTGGATCGGATCTGTCTGCCGATCGTCTGGGTGGTCCTCGTGATGGTGATCGGGCGGTTTTTATGGCGTGTCTGCTTTTTCGGTTCGGCGATCCGCGTCGAAACGGATCTCCGCATCAGAATGTTTGACCATTGCAAGGACCTTTCGCACGAATATTACCAGGTCAATAAGGTCGGCAACCTGATGAGCTTGTTCACCAATGACCTTGACACGATCCAGGAATGCTTCGGCGACGGGCTTCTGATGCTGTTCGACGCGCTGTTTTTGGGCGTACTCGCGTTCACAAAGATGTGGCGCATGGACATCCGGCTGACGCTGCTCACGCTGATCCCGCTCGGGCTGATCCTGATGATCGGCGTTTTCATGGGCAGGGCGATGATGAAAAAATGGGAGGTCCGGCAGCGCGCGTTCTCGAACCTTTCCGATTTCTCGCAGGAAAGCTTTTCCGGTTACGCGGTCATCAAGGCGTTCGTGAAGGAACTGCACGAACTCATGTCGTTCCGCAAGCTTAACGTCGAGAACGAGGATACGAACGTCGATTACACTCGCATTTCGACGCTGATGCATGTCTTTATCGTGCTGCTTGTCGAAACGGTCATCTGCGTGATCCTCGGCTACGGCGGCTGGCTCGTCTATCAAAAGCGGTTCAACGCCGGTCAGCTCGTGGAATACATCGCCTATTTCCAGTCGGTCGTGTGGCCGGTCATGGCGGTGTCGATGCTGATCGAAAAGAGCGCGCGCGGCAAAGCGTCCATGAATCGCGTTGCGGCGCTTTTGGACGCGGAGGTGACGGTGCGCGATGATCGGGACGTCGAGGAACTGCAGGACATTCGGGGAAAAATCGAATTCAAACATCTTTCCTTCCGCTATCCGGACGGCGAGTTCAACGCGCTGGAGGACGTGTCGTTTACCATTGAGCCGGGCGAGAGCGTCGGGCTCATCGGAAAGACCGGCGCGGGCAAAACCACGCTGGTCGACCTCATTCTGCGAACCTATAACGTGGAGAAGGGCACGCTGTTCATCGACGGGCACGACGTGACCGACGCGACGATCCGCTCGGTGCGCGACGCGTGCGCGTACGTTCCGCAGGACAACTTCCTGTTCTCCGACACGATCGCGAACAACATCAATTTCGCACATGACGAGCTGAACGAGGAGGCGGTGGAAGCGGCGGCGGCGCTGTCCGACGTCCACGACAACATCACGGAATTCCGCGACGGCTACCGTACGATCCTCGGCGAGCGCGGCGTTACGGTATCCGGCGGACAGAAGCAGCGCATTTCGATCGCACGCGCGCTTATGAAGAACGCGCCGATCCTGATCCTCGACGATTCCGTGTCCGCGGTCGACACCGATACCGAAAAGGTCATCTTAAAGAATCTTCGTGCGAGCCGCAAAGGCAAAACGACGATCCTGATCGCGCACCGCATCTCGACGGTCCGCGATCTTGACAAGCTGATCTTCATGGAGGACGGCCGCGTCACGGCAGTCGGCAGCCACGAAGAGCTTCTCAAAACCTGTCCCGCGTATGCGCATATGGTGGAACTGCAGCGGCTTGAAGAAGCCGCGAACGCCTAAAGGAGGTGACGGGAATGCATGACTATTATCCCCTGCTTCTGGTCGGCGGCATCATCGGTCTGATCTCCGTCGTGCTGATCGTTGCGTTCGCCATGATCAAGGACAAAAAACAGGCGATCGGCTTTGACCGTCACATGAAGGACGGCGAGATCGTAAAGCGGCTCATGCACTACGCAAAGCCGTATACGGGCAAATTCATCTTCGTCGGGTTCATCGTGCTCATCGGCATCACGTACGACGTCGTGTCTCCTCTTTTGATCGGCAGGATCACGGACCTCATCCGCGCGGATTTTGCCTTGAAGGAGCTGTTCGTGCTGGTCGCAGTCTACGCGGGCATTCTGATCGTGTCGATGGTCTGTACCTATGTACAGGCGATCGTGCTGCAAAAGGTCGGGCAGCGGATCATCTCCGTCATGCGCGAAGACCTGTTCACGCACATCGAATCGCTCTCGCATGAGCAGATGAATTCCATGCCGGTCGGCAAGCTCGTCACGCGCGTCACGAACGACACGAACGCGATCTCGCTGATGTTCACGTCGCTCTTAGTCAACCTCGTCAAGAATCTGTTCGTCATCATCGGCGTGTTCGCTGCCATGATCGCGTTAAATTACGAGCTGACGCTGATGGTGATGTGCTTCGTGCCGTTCATCGTGCTGTTCACGATGATCTTCCGGAAGTTCGCCCGCCGCGCGTACCGCCGCGTCAAGGACCGCACGACGGACATCAATACCTATCTTTCCGAAAACCTGTCCGGCATCAAGATCACGCAGATCTTCAACCGCGAAAACGAAAAGCTCCGCGATTTCACGGATAAGAGCAAAAAACTGGGCAGGGCGAAACGCGAACAGATCCTGGTGTTCGGCATCTTCCGTCCGCTGGTGTATATGCTCTATATCAGCTCCGTGCTCTGTCTGTTCTTCCTCGGCGGCAAGGGCTATCTCGACGGAACGGTGTTTTTGGGGCAGACGCTGGAGGTCGGTACGATCGTCAGCTTCTATATGTACATCAATAAGTTCTATAACCCGATCCAGAACCTTGCCGAGCAGTTCAACTGGCTGCAGTCCGCATTTGCGAGCGCCGAAAAGGTCTTTACGATCATGGACATCGAGCCGAAGCTTCAGGACGCGCCGGACGCGATCGAATTAGACGAGGTCCGCGGCGAGATCGAGTTCAAAGACGTGTGGTTTTCCTACATTCCGGACGAATGGGTTTTGAAGGGCGTTTCCTTCCACGTCAATCCGAAGGACACCGTGGCGTTCGTCGGCGCGACCGGCTCCGGCAAAACGACGATCCTTTCGCTGATCTGCCGGAACTACGAATTCCAGAAAGGCGAGATTTTGATCGACGGCATCGACATCCGCAAGATCAAAACGGCGTCGCTTCGCAGGCACTTCGGACAGATGCTGCAGGACGTATTCCTGTTCTCGGGCACGATCCGCAGCAATATCCTTCTGGGGCTTGAGGGCATCGACGACGAAACGATCATGGAGGCATGCCGCTACGTCAACGCGGACCGCTTCATCGACCGGCTGGAGGGCGGGCTCGACGAGGTCGTGCGCGAGCGCGGCAACAACTTCTCGGCGGGACAGCGGCAGCTTCTGAGCTTTGCGCGCACCATTATCCATAAGCCCTCCGTCATGATCCTCGATGAGGCGACGGCGAACATCGACACCGAGACCGAAGTGCTCATTCAGGACTCGCTCGAAAAGATGATGAACATCGGCACCATGCTGATCGTGGCGCACCGGCTTTCCACGATCCGGCACGCGGACAACATCATCGTGCTGCGCCGCGGCGAGATCATCGAGCAGGGCACGCATCAGGAGCTTCTCGGGAAGCACGGCCGGTATTACTCGCTCTATACGCTGCAGTTCGAACGCGAGCGCCGGCGCCTCGAAGAACAGCAGAAGAACGCATAACCGGGCACACAAAAAACCGCCCTCTCCGGGCGGTTTTGCTGTACTGATTTACATTTCGAGGTTTGCCGCGGTGCGCGGGAAGGGGAGTACGTCGCGGATGTTCTGCATGCCGGTGAGGTACATCACCATGCGCTCAAAGCCGAGACCGAAGCCCGCGTGCTTCACACCGCCGTATTTTCTGAGGTCGAGGAACCACTGGTATTCTGTCATATCCATGCCGAGCTCCTTGCAGCGCGCGTCGAGCACGTCGTAACGCTCCTCGCGCTGGCTGCCGCCGACGATCTCACCGACGCCCGGAACCAGCAGGTCCGCCGCCGCGACAGTCCTGCCGTCGTCGTTTTGGCGCATATAGAACGACTTGATCTCCTTCGGATAATCGGTGAGGAACACGGGCTTTCCGAAGACCTTTTCGGTGATGTAGCGCTCATGTTCGCTCTGCAGATCGACGCCCCATTCGACCGGGTACTCGAACTGCTCGCCGGAGT
>CAMNHT010000128.1 GCA_946539625.1 uncultured Clostridia bacterium
AGCGCTACTCCATGCCCGACGACCGCATCCGCGCAACGCTGACCGACATCGGCACCGAGGAGATCGCGCATTGGGAGATGATCGCGACGATGATCACGCAGTGCATGCAGGGCGCAAGCCTTGAAGAGCTCTCCGCCGCAGGCCTGGACGGCTACTACGTCATGCACTCGTACGGCGTCTTCCCCGCCGACCCGAACGGCGTGCCGTTTACGTCCTCGTACATTGCCTGCACCGGCGATCCGATCGCGGACCTAAGTGAAGACATGGCAGCCGAGCAGAAGGCGCGGGCGACCTATGAGCATCTGATGAATATGACGAACAACAGCCAGATCATCGAACCGCTGTACTTCCTTCGCGAGCGCGAGGTCGTGCACTATCAGCGCTTCGGCGAGTGTCTCGAGATCATGCAGGCGATCAAGAACGGCCGCAGCGCACCCTCCTGCCGCTGCACAAGACGGCGCTATTGAATGCAAAAAGGACTGCCGGAAAGCAGTCCTTTTATGATGCCGGTTCTTCAGTTATCTGCTCTGTTATAGCCGTTCTTCATGGTCACGCTGGATTCGTGCAGCACGGCGGTCAGCGCTTTGTCGGTCTGTTCCTTTGCCATTGCCGCAAGCTTTTCGTTTGCTTCCGCGCACAGCGATGCATCGCCGGTTTTTGCGATCCTCGCATCATATTCGAGGATAAGCTTTCTGCCCTCGGTGATCACCGCGTTCTGATACCGTGTCACGATCTGCGCGCACTGATTGTAGCTGTGGTCCGCCATCGCTCCGATCAATCGGCTGCCCCAGTAGAAGTTCTCCGTCGAAGCGGTAAGCGTCACGTCACTGAGATACTTCGGCATTTTCGGCACGTTCGGATAGACCGGCAGCAGCGCGTCAAACGTCGTGGAGCCGAAGCAGATCCATTCGAGGCCCTTGCAGCAGTCCGGCGCGTCGGGACGGATCTCAATGATCGAGGTCACGCCGGTACGGTTGATGCCGATCGAGCGATACTTGCCGCGCACGCCCGTGTCGTGGTTCAGATACGGATTATAGGGCGTTCCCTGATAGTTCGAGCTCAAAAGCTCCTTGACCTCTTCGACCGCGATCTTCCGCTCGGGCACGAAGCTCCACGGAATGTCGTCGCTTTCGGGCGTGAAGTCCGCGTTCGGACCGTCCCAGCGATATGTGCGCGGGGCAAGGTATCTGCCCATATACCACGCGCGGGGCGTGTTGTAGACGTGATCCTGGTCGGAATGCGAACCGAAGACGAGCCGCGGATTGAACGCGCCGTTCTGATTGCAGTCGAGATGATAGGTCTCGATGAATTCACGAAGGTCCTTTGAGCAGAGATGCGCCTCCTGCTTTCCGAACGCGTCGTCGAGATCAAAGCTGTCCATGCCGAACTGATTGGGCATGACGACCACGACGTCATCCGGCACGCGCTTTGCCATCCAGTGATGCCCGCCGATCGTTTCCATCCACCAGATCTCGTTCTCATCGTTGAACGCGATCCCGTTGGATTCATAGGTGCCGTACTGTTCCAAAAGCGCGGCAAGCCTTAAAACGCCCTCGCGCGCGGTGCGGATATACGGCAGCACGAGCACGACGATATCCTCCTCGCCGATGCCGCCCGGAACGTCCTTTTCTTTCTTTGTCTTTGCCTTTCGGTACGTCACAAGCGGGTCCGCGGCGAGCACGCGCGGATTCGAGGTGATCGTCTCCGTCGCGGTCATGCCGACGTTTGCGGCATTGACGCCGGTCGCCGCCCATATGCCCTCCTTCGGATCGACGCTCGGGCACGCGGTACAGCGCATCGGGTTCTCCGGAAGTCGGATCGTTAGGCGTCCGCCGACGGAGGTGTAGGTCTTTTTCTGATCCTTCGGCTCGACGACGATGAGCTTCTTCACGTCAAAGCGTCCGTCGTCGGTGCGTGCGATCATAGTCGAATTGTCATTTGCGGCTTTTTTGCCGACCAATACGGTTGTACAAGGCATAGTTCTTCTCCTTTTCGTTCGTTTCTACATTATACGCAGGCTTTTCGTCTTCGTCAATGCGTATCCGTACCTCGACAGAGAAAACAGTGTGTGCCCGACGGGGATGTTTCAGGATTTCTTCGCATACCACGCAGGGTACCATTTCTGGAACCACGCGGTGAAAATGCCCATCAAAACGGGAAGAACATTGTTCACAACCGCCGTCCACACGAAAAACCGACTCCGCATCAGGAAGAAGGTCCAGACCGCAGTGACAACATAAAGGACGCCCCAAAGCGCAGTCAGAATCCGGTTCGTCCGCATAAACAGCGGATTATCGAGCGCTTTTTCACCGTTGTAATCGTTCATGGAATAATGCGCCGTCAGCGGGATCTTCATAAGGCACGAAACGAGCCACATCAGTCCGAACGCCAGATACGAAAGCGGAACGAGCAGCTGCCTGTTTTCAAATAACAGCAGCAGGATCGAAAGCGCCGTCACCGCGGCACAGGAGATCACATCATAAACGATCCTGCGATTCCGGAAGAACAGAAGCGGTATAAGCACCGAGACCGCGATTGCCGCAATGCTTCCGTAAAGGGCATGGATCGGCGCGCCGATCCAGAACGCGATCCATGGGAGCAGCATGCAGAGCATATTGCTCTTTCGTTCGGCCGGCTTATTCGTCTGTTCCGGCGCCTTCTTCTCACCCGCACCGAAATAATCGTCCCAATGCAGCATCAGGTCAAAGTCACCGTCCACACGGTACAGCTTTTGCATCATCGCCTCCGTGCCGGAGATCTTTCCCGCGGCGATGTCCCGCCAGACGGTATACGGCGTCTCGATCTTCGTGGTGCAGGGCAGAAATCCATCCGAAAGAACCTCGCTGCCGTCCTTTTTCAGCAGGATCTGATAGCTTCGTCCGAGATCGGTGTAGTCCATCTGAAGCACGAGATCCCTGCCCGGATAGGAACCCTTACGGTACAGCGCCGCCATCTGCTTTGTGAACACCAGATCATCCTTCGTTTTTTCACCGGTCTGCCGTTCAACGCCCCAGCTTGCGTCCGCCATCGCCTCGAACTGTTCCTTCGGAAAGAGCGGAATTTCCAGCATTCTGCGCGTGTTCTCCGTGATTCCGCCCGTGGCATACTCCTGTCCCGCCGCCCTGACGGTTTCCAGATACGCATTCGTTTGCACGGACAGCTCGGGCACGCGAAACAGCTCGCCCTGTCCGCAGCTGATCATCTCATAGCCGCCCCGTCCGAACACGTGATCGAACATCGCCTCCACCGCGCTGTAATTGCCCTTTGCCGTATGAAACCCGCAGGTAGAGATCACGACGTTCCGCTTGCCGGACATGTCATACCGCGCCGGATGCCCGCCCGTTTCGCTGTCCGCACTCATGAACGGCAGATTCATCGGCAGCATGCGGTCGATCAGGTTCTTGAGCCTGCCCGGCACTGAAAAATAGTAGAGCCCGAAGGACCAGACCGTAAGGTCCGCCCACAGAAGCTTTTGAAGTACGTCCTTCATATCGTCCCGGATCGCACAGATCCCCGGTGTTTTGTTCCAGCAGGCAAAGCAGCCGAGACACGGGCGAATGTCCGCCGAACGCAGACAAATCTCCTCCGATGTCACATCCGTTTTGCTTTTGATCCCGTCGATAAACGCATGGGAAAGCTTCAGCGTATTGCTTTGTTCTCCTCTCGGACTTCCGTTAATCAGCAGAATGTTCATCTGCGGTCTCCTCCAATCTTTGTTTGCACGCTTCCGTCCATTTCAGCAGCATTTGCGTGTACATCATACCGAATTCCAACGTCATCTGCCAGTAGATCGCCTTTTCGGGATCGCCGACTGCCGCCGCGTATCTCTCAATATCCGGCGGCGTCGTCCGCATCTCCTCTGCGAAGCGCAGGCATTTCTCCCGCAGTCCGTCAAAATATGCGATGTTCTCCGAAACGGATCGCTCGCCGCGGAAAAAGGTCTTCATCAGCAGCGGAAAACGTGTGAGAAACTCGGTGTTATCCGCCGTCAGCCATCGGTTCAGCTCAGTCCTTCCGCTTTCCGTGATGGAAAACACATTCTTGTCCGGTTTTCCCGTCTGCACGACCGTCTCATCCATCGCCCAGCCGTTCGCTTTCAGTGTCTTCAGCTCGCGATAGATCTGGCTTGTCTGCACGTTCCAGAAGTAGCTGAGCGAATCCCGGAAAGTGCGTGTGATATCATATCCCGTCATGCTGCCGTAATTCAGCAGTCCGAGGATCCCGTGTTTCAGCATAGCATCTCTCCCTTTATATTCCACTTGTAGAATATTATGCTTCCGCAGGCAAAATCTGTCAAGTATCTGATTTCGGCATTGCGCAGCAGAAAGGATTTGTGTATAATATATATGAAATATGTTAAAGGGGGTTCGTATGAAAAAAGGTTGGGGAAAATGGGCTGCTGCTTTGGCGGTGCTGCTCTGCGTCGCGTTCGTTGCGCTGTTCTTTGCAGACCGCATTCAGAAGGCGGACAATGTGATCACGATCACGGAGGGGTATCTGCCTTCGGAGGTCGGCGCTCTTTTTTATAAGCTCTATACGCCTTCGGGACTGAAGAACGGCGAAAAAGCGCCGGGCGTTTTGCTTTTGCACGGGTATCAGAACGACCATGAAACGAACGCGGCATACGCGATCGAGTTGGCGAAGCGCGGCGTCATTGTGCTTTCGATCGACGAGTACGGGCACGGCGCAAGCGAGCCCGGTCTTAAAAACCGCGGCTATGTCAACCACATGGTCAAGGGAAACTTCGG
>CAMNHT010000129.1 GCA_946539625.1 uncultured Clostridia bacterium
CAACGAGCTTCTTCGGCATCGTCTCTGCAAGCTCCGGATCGACGATCGCCACGTCGGGCGTGATCTCGAAGTCGGCGATCGGGTACTTGATGCCCTTCGAATAGTCGGTGATGATCGAGAACGCGGTCACCTCGGTCGCCGTGCCGGACGTGGAAGAAACCGCGCAGAAGTGCGCCTTTTTGCGAAGCTCGGGAATGCCGAAGACCTTGCACATATCCTCGAACGTGCATTCCGGATACTCATACTTGATCCACATCGCCTTCGCCGCATCGATGGGGCTGCCGCCGCCGATCGCCACGATCCAGTCCGGTTCGAAATCGAGCATCGCCTGTGCGCCGCGCATAACGGTTTCCACAGAAGGATCGGGTTCGATGCCGTCGAAGATGCGGACTTCCATGCCCGCTTCCTCAAGATACGCCTGTGCGCGATCGAGGAAGCCGAAGCGCTTCATCGAGCCGCCGCCGACGCAGATCATTGCCTTTTTGCCCTTGAAGCTCTTCAGTGCTTCGAGGGCGCCTTTTCCGTGATACAGATCACGAGGGAGAGTAAAACGTGCCATAAAAACCTCCAAAGTTTTCACTGTATTGATATCGCGCATGATATATTCGATATATCATGGAGCGAAATACCCGAAAATGATAGCGACCGATGGATCGATCGCTTCATTGTATGACGTTTTGATCACCTTACTGTGAGAACGGTCTTTCGACCAAGACGACCAAACACATGCAAAGGTCAGAAGAACTTGCAATTCATCCTTTGCGTTTCGATTATAACACCGTGCGAAAAAAAGCAGAATAACCAGAATGTTCAAGCCGTATTATCAAAAAAGATAACGCAAAATGTTCTGCGTCCGCGGCGGCAGGAACGTGTTGACAACAGTTCCTCATTTCCTATATAATGTTCTTGTCCGCACAAGCCGACGCCGCAGCAGAAGCTGCAAAGATTTGTTTTTGTTTCATTCATATTCGGTGTCATGAAGGTATCGAGACCCGCATAAGCGGGCGCGGTATCTTCTTTTTTATCGGAGGGCGTATGCAAATTGCCATCATCGACGGACGCGGCGGAAAGCTCGGCGCGGCGCTGACGGAAGAGGTCCTAAAGCGGTTCCCGCAGGACGATATCCTTGCCGTCGGCATTAACGACGCCGCGGCGGAACAAATGCGGAAAACCGGCGCGAAGCGCTGCGCGTCCGGTGAAAACCCCATGCTGGTCGCGTGCCGGACGGCGGATCTGCTGCTCGGCTCGATGGAGCTTGTTCTGGCGGATTCCATGCTCGGCGAGGTCACGCCGTGCATGGCAAAAGCCGTTTCCGAAAGCGGAGCCATGCGGATCCTGGTGCCGATGCATCTGGAAGGCATCGCGGTCGCAGGTGTCAAGGAAACGTCTGCCTCGGAACTGGTGCAGGACGCCGTTCAAAAGGCGGAACGGTGGAAGAAAGGGCTCCCTGTATGAATCGAACCCTGAAAAAGCTCGTCTTTGCCGCGCTCTGTCTCGCGCTGTGCATGGTCCTTCCGCTGCTGACCGGACAGATCCCGCAGATCGGAAAGGCGCTGAGCCCGATGCACATTCCCGTGCTGCTTTGCGGCTTTCTCTGCGGCTGGCCGTGGGGACTTGCGGTCGGAGCGATCGCACCGGTGCTGCGTTCCGTTCTTTTCGGCATGCCGACGCTCTACCCCGATGCGGTCTGCATGACGTTTGAGCTTGCGGCGTACGGCGCGGTTTCCGGCATTCTCCGGCGCATCCTGCCGAGAAAACCATGGAGCGTATACGTCGCGCTGCTCGCCGCGATGATCGCCGGACGAATCGTTTGGGGCGTTGTCAAGTGGGTCCTGCTCGGCCTTGCGGGATCGGCATTCACGATGGAGATGTTTCTTGCGGGCGCGCTGCTGAACGCAATCCCGGGCATCGTTCTGCACATCGTGCTGATCCCGATTGTTGTACTGGCGCTGGAAAAGGCGGGCGTGGCGGAAAATCGCCCGAAGGAGGTCAAATGAAAACGTTGTATTTTGAGTGCGGCATGGGCGCGGCGGGCGATATGCTGACCGCGGCGCTTCTGGAACTGCTGCCCGATCCCGACGCGTTCCTTGAAGAACTGAACGCCGTCGGCATTCCCCATGTCGTCTTCGAAAAAACGGCCGTATACAAGTGCGGCATTGCCGGCACGCATGTTTCCGTGCGTGTGGACGGAGTGGATGAATACGAGCAGATGACAAACCGCGATCATCATGAACACGGTCACGACCACCCGCATGAGCACAGCACGCCGCTTTCGATTGCGCAAATCGTGGACAAGCTCGCCGTTTCGGACAAGGTCAAAGCCGACGTGCTTGCGGTCTACCGCCTGATCGCCGAAGCCGAAGCGCACGTACACAAGCGCCCGGTCGACGAGATCCATTTTCACGAGGTCGGCACGCTCGACGCTGTGGCGGACGTCACGGCGGTATGCCTGCTGATGGAGCAGCTTGCGCCCGAACAGGTGATCGCTTCACCGATTCATGTCGGCAGCGGCACAGTGCGCTGCGCGCACGGCATTCTGCCGGTTCCCGCGCCCGCAACAGCGTATTTGCTGCGTGACGTCCCGATCTACGGCGGTGAAATCCAAGGCGAACTCTGCACTCCGACCGGGGCGGCGCTTTTGAAATACTTTGTCACATCGTTCGGGAAAATGCCTGTACTGTACACGGAAGCAATCGGCTACGGCATGGGCAGCAAGGATTTCCCGGCTGCGAACTGCGTCCGCGCCATGCTCGGGCAAACGGACGGCGAAGAGACCGAAACGATGTGCGAACTTTCGGTCAACGTGGACGATATGACGGCGGAGGATATCGGCTCTGCGACGGGACGAATCTTTGACGCGGGCGCGGTTGAAGTGTACACGGTCCCGATCGGTATGAAGAAGAACCGCCCCGGTACGCTGATTCGCGTGATCTGCGCGCCGGAAAAGCGCAAAGCGGTGCTTTGCGCGATCTTCTGTCATACGACGACGATCGGCGTCCGCGAGGTCGAAACGCGCCGCTATGTGCTGTCGCGCAGCATGGAAACGAGGCAGACCTCGCTCGGTCCGGTGCGTGTCAAGCGATCGGCCGGCTACGGCGTCGTGCGGGAAAAATGCGAACATGACGATCTTGCAAAGATCGCCGGGGAATACGGGCTGTCCGTCTCCGAAGTGCGGATGAGACTTGAACGGGAGATCTGAACATGGAACACCAAAGCGAAACGGCGATTGGCGAACACAGCGAACATCTGCATACGCACGCGCACACCAAGGAGGTCAGAAACCGCCTGTCCCGTGCGATCGGGCATCTCGAATCCGTCAGAAAGATGGTCGAGGACGGACGTGACTGCTCCGAGATCCTTGTACAGCTTGCCGCGGTACGCGCGGCGCTCGGCGCCGTCAGCCGCGTGATTTTAAAAGACCATCTCGAACACTGCATCGTACACGCGGTCGAATCGAATGATCAGGCTGCAATCGACGAGCTGGAGCACGCCATCGACAAGCTGATCCGATAATCGTATCCCCCCGCGGGGCTTCTCAAGAATTCCGGACTTTGATATACTCCCTGTGAATCTTTCATCAGGGGGTATTTTATTATGGCATGTTTTTTGGTTCCGATGGCTGAAGCGATCGTACTGACGGTCACGCAGAAGGTTCTGGAAAAGAAAGAAGGAACGAAGGCAGTCCGCGTGACGAGCGAAGACGGCTGTAAGATGGAGAAAATGCCGTTCTCGAAAAAGCTCGGCTGGCTGAACAAGCTGCTGTGGGGCGGTTCGGCGCTGCTGGCGTTTGAACATCTCTGGCACGGCGAGGTCGTTCCGTTCTTCCCGTTCCTGACGGCGGCAAAAGAAGGACCGGAAGCGGTCTCGGAAATGCTCGGAGAAATGGGAACGGTCGGCGTATCGATGGCGGCGCTGATCACAGCTGTCTGGGTCGTCATGCTGATCGTCTCCAAGGCGTTGGAGAAAAAGGCGCTGAAGCTGCAGACCGCAGAGTAAGGAGACCGGAGTATGACGTTATTGGTTTCCGTATTTGCCGCGATTATCTGCACGGCGATCTGGTATAAGACTGCGCCCAAAAGTGAAATGAAGGTCGGTCTGCTTTGCTGGCTGTTCTGGGGCTCTTCTCTGATGTGGCTTGTGGACGCGATTTTTGAGTATGCAGAGCTCGGCGCGGCGTATTTCACGCCGGAACCCGCTGACATGCTCAACGATCTGTTCCTCGGTCTCTCCGTTGTCGCGCTCGGTATGATCATCTGGATCATCGTGCTGCTGATCAAGGATCCGAAGGGCGTTATCAAAGGAAAGCTGTTCAGTAAAAAATCATAAATCACGACATAAAGGAGCGCACGGTTTTCCGGTGCGCTCTTTTTTCGGAGGAAAACATTTGGATACGTTAGAGACCATCGCCAAAGAATGGGAAACTGCCGGCCGCTTCGGATCACGGGAGACGCGCATGGCGCGCGCGATGCGTTGGCTGCCATACTATATGATGCTGTGCGATCAGGTGGAGGAACGACCGTTTGATCCGAAAGCCGATCCAACGGGTTTTATTACCGTTCTGACCGAACAGGGGATCCTGCGTCCGACCGATACGCTGCTTGATATCGGCGCGGGCATGGGTGAGTACGCGCTGCGGTTTGCCGGGCATTGCAAACGTGTGACGGCGCTTGAAGTCAATCCGGCAGGCATTGCGCTGATGCAAAAACGCG
>CAMNHT010000130.1 GCA_946539625.1 uncultured Clostridia bacterium
GGATCGTGCAGCGCTCGACGATCGACGGACGTCCCTTCGCGTCAAGAAAGCTCACGAGCGCTTCGCCGGTGCCGAGCTCGCTTAGCACCTCTTCGGTATTGAACTTCGGGTTCACGCGAAACGTCGCTGCGGCGGTCTTGATCGCCTTCTGTTCGGCGGGCGTGTAGGCGCGAAGCGCGTGCTGCACGCGGTTACTTAACTGCGCAAGCACCGGATCCGGCAGATCGGACGGCTGCTGCGAAATGAAGTAGACGCCGACGCCCTTCGAGCGGATCAGCTTCACGACCTGCTCGATCTTGTCGCGGAGAGCCTTTTTCGCGTCGGAAAACAGCAGGTGCGCCTCGTCGAAGAAGAAAACCAGCTTCGGCTTTTCGAGATCGCCGACCTCGGGAAGCTGCTCAAACAGCTCGGCAAGAAGCCACAACATGAAGGTCGAGTACAAAAGCGGACTCTGATAGAGCTTTGCACAATGGAACACGTTGATGTACCCGCGTCCGTCTTTATCTGTCTGCATCCAGTCATTGAGGTCGATCGCGGGCTCGCCGAAGAACAGATTCCCGCCCGCGTCCTCCAGCTGCAGAAGCGCGCGCTGGATCGCGCCGGCGGACTGCTTCGAAATGTTGCCGTACTGATGCAGAAGCTCGCTTGCGTGCTCGGTGATATAGGCGACCATGGCACGAAGGTCCTTGAGATCAATGAGAAGCCAACCGTTGTCGTCCGCCACGCGGAACGCAATCGACAGAACGCCGCTCTGTACGTCACTGAGACCCAGAAGACGGGAGAGAAGCTCTGCGCCCATTTCGGAAACCGTCGTGCGGACCGGATGTCCGCCCTCCCCGTACACGTCCCAGAAGCGCACGGGATAACGGCGCATGTCGAACGTTTCCGGATCAATGCCGATCCCGTTCAGGCGCTGTGCGATCTTGTCGTTCATCTCGCCGGGCTTTACGCAGCCGGAAAGATCCCCCTTGACGTCGGCTAAAAATACCGGAACGCCGAGGTCGGAAAACGATTCCGCCATGACCTTCAGGGTGATGGTTTTGCCCGTGCCGGTCGCGCCGGCGATCATGCCGTGGCGGTTTGCCATTTCGGGAAGGATAAACGCTTCGGTCTCGCCCTTGCCGACGAGGATTCGATTGTCGATCAGCATACTTGCCTCCGCAAAACTCGATATTTTTCAAATATATCATAGCACATATTTTTTTGTCTGTCTATGCAATCTTCACACGCCGCAAGGCGCAGTTTATGCGGTCGCGAAAGCCGCCTCCTTCCGCAAAAGATTGGTTTTCATAAGGTAAGACGGTCGCGCGGCACGGCACTTATGGGTTCGATGCCCGGCGCATACCGCCCCGTCTTTCTTTACTATTGTAAATTTTACGGAGAATTGAAAAAAAGTGCAACAAAACGCGCGGATATGTGGTATGATAAAAGGAGATTTTATCTGCGAGGTATGCTATGAAACAAAAACGCAGCGGTTGGATGCGGATCATCACGCTCCTGCTGGTGCTTTCCCTGCTCGGCAGCGGCGCATATTATTTGTATCAGCGGGATTTTTCGGGCAGCGGAGAGTCTGCCTATGTACAGTCCGTTTCGGCGATCACCGGCGGGGGCAGCGTCGGACTCTACGCGCAATACAACGGCATCGTGGAGGCGAAGGACGTCGTTGAGGTCAACCCTACCGGCAGCATGCCCATCAAGGAATGCTATGTTTCCGCCGGCAGCAAGGTCGCGGAAGGCGATCCGCTGTTTTGCTATGACGTGGACGATCTCGAACTCCAGTATGCGCAGATCGAGATCGACATCTCCGGCGTCGAAAACAATCTGCGGACGTACCGCGACCAGCTCAGCGCGCTCAACACGAAGCTCAGCAAAGCAAAGACAGACGAGCGCTATGCGATCGAGCTCGACATTCAGACGGTCGAGCTGGACATCCGCAAGGCGGAATTCGATCTTGAAGACAAGCATCGCCGGGCAGACGAAATGCAGGCGCTGATCGACGCGAGCGAGGTCCTTTCCCCCGTCACGGGAACGGTGCGCTCCGTGCGCGACAATTCCGGTTCCTATGACCCGTTCGGCTACGGCTACAGCGACGGCAGCAGCGCATATATCACGATCATCGCAGGCACGGCGTTCTGCGTCAAGGGATCCGTGAATGAGCAGACGATCTATACGCTTTACGTCGGCATGCCGGTTCTGATCCGCTCCCGCGTGAACGACCGCGTTTGCCGCGGCACGATCTACCGCATCGACACCGATTCGCCCGACAACGGTCAGAACGGCATGGCCTACTATGACGGCGGCGAGCGTGCCAGCAAGTACGCGTTCTACGTCGAGCCGGAAAGCATCGAGGGATTGATGATCGGTCAGCATGTTCTGATCGACCTGAATACGGATACGGATACGAGCAGTGCGATGATGCTGCCTGCCGCGTTCCTGTTTGAAGAGAACGGCAGCTTTTACGCATGGGCAGCCGACGCGGACGGGCGCATCGAAAAGCGCGCCGTTACGGTCGGGGCGTACGACGAGGAGACCGAATGCTATGAGGTCCTCGACGGGCTTGCCATGCGGGACCGTATTGCGTTCCCGGACGAAACGATCCACGTCGGCATGCGTGCGACGGAAACCGCGTTTTCCGATCCTGCCGATGACGGCGGCATGACCGTGCTTCCGGACGGCGCGGACGGTACATGGAATACGCAGGGCGGCAATTCCGACGCCGTACCCTTCGGAGGCTGATATGCTGATCCGTCTCGAACACATCGAAAAAACATACGGCACGGCCGAACACCCGGTTCCCGTCCTCCATGACGTCAATTTTGTCATGGAGGAAGGCGCGTATGACGCGATCATGGGGCCTTCCGGCTCCGGCAAATCGACGCTGATGAACATTCTCGGGTATCTCGATACGCCGACAGGCGGAACCTACTACTTCGAGGACGTCGACAACCGCCATGCGTCCGACGCGCAGATGGCGAAGATCCGCAATGAAAAGATCGGATTCGTATTCCAGTCGTTCCATCTTCTGCCGCAGCGACGCGCGTGGGAAAACGTCGCGCTCCCGCTGCTGTACGGAAACGTACCGAAAAAGGAACGGCGCGCACGCGCGGAGCAGGCGCTTTGTGAGGTCGGGCTTGAGGATCGTATGGACTTCTATCCCACGCAGCTTTCCGGCGGTCAATGCCAGCGTGTGGCGATCGCGCGGGCGATCTGCACGCAGCCGAAGCTGCTCCTTGCCGACGAGCCGACCGGCGCGCTGGACTCGAAGTCCGGTCAGCAGATCATGGACATCTTCGACAAGCTGCACGCACGCGGTATGTCCATCATCATGATCACGCATGAGCTCGCGGTGGCGAAACGCGCTTCCCGCATGCTCCACATCTATGACGGCGTTCTTTCGGGAGGCGACGCGCAATGAAAATGAAGCGTGTTTTGAAAATCGTCCTCATCAGCATCCTGTGCGTCGGGCTTTTCGGCGGCAGCATCTTTGCCTACGTGAAGCTCCGCAAGCCGACGCCGTGTGAGGTCTATCCTGCCATGAACTGGATGATGTCGTACATGCCGAACCAATCGTATCTGTACGGCATCGTGACCTCTGACGCGTCCCAGATCATCACAAAGAGCAGCGAGCGCAACGTTCTGGAGGTGCTCGTATCGCCCGGCGACGTCGTTTCCGTCGGCGATCCGCTGCTCCGGTACGACGCGACACGTTCGCAGCTCTCCTATGAACAAAGCGTGCTTGAGCTTCAAAAGCTTGAAAACCGGCTTCGTTCCGAATACATCGACTATAAGCGGTTTGCAAATGCGGATTATCCGAGTCCGCTTCTGACGCCGACGCCCTCGCCGACGCCGACACCCACCCCGACGCCCAAAACGGCCTCCGCCGGCACCTACGCAAGACGCCTGTCGCTCAGAGCCGGCGATGATCCGGTCACTCCCGTCAGCGGAAGCGGCACCGAAGCGGACCCGTACGTGTACGAGTTCGAAGCGTCGGCTCCCGTGCTCTATTCATTCATTCAATCGTTCTTTACACAGGCCTCTGAACACGCGTCCGCCGTCTTCGTGCGGATCGTGCAGCCCGAAGCCGAGACCCTGCTCTCGGTCACGCCCTCGCAGGAGGTCTCGTTCTCGGTTCATCTCAAGGACGAACCGGCGCCGTCTCCGATGCCCACGTCGAGCACGGACCCGGCGGGAGAAGATCCTGTTTATCCCGAACCGCCGATCGGCGGCGAAGGCACCAAGACCGATCCGGTCGTCTATCCGTATACGCCCGGCACGACCGTCTCAAACGCGTTTTTGAAATCTCAGTCGGAGACGGCGGTATCGCAGACGCAGAACCGGTATGTCACGCTGAAAGCCGAGCGTTTTACGATCGACCTCGTGTTCGAGCCGGACGGCACCTTCTCCTTTACCGTGACCGTACAATCGGCTGAACCCACGCCCACCGCAAGCACGGAACCGACCGCTGCGCCTACCGCAAGCACAGAGCCGACCGCTGCGCCCACCGAAAGTGCGGAGCCGACCGCTGCGCCCACCGAAAGTGCGGAACCGACCGCTGCACCCACCGAAAGCGCGGAACCGACCGCTGCGCCCACCGAAAGTGCGGAGCCGACCGCTGCGCCCACCGAAAGTGCGGAGCCGACCGCTGCGCCCACCGAAA